>JAUPKV010000261.1 GCA_030837265.1 Methanobacteriota archaeon | reverse complement strand
ATACAAATTAACCTGAGCTTTGAGATACTGTTTTGCATTCAAGCGCTCTGGTTCTAATTGATTAGGGCTTTTTAGGAAATATAATTTTTTATGGTTTACAAGATAAGGGAGTTGTTTTAGAGAGAAAAAAATTACTTTGTGATCCTCAGATCCCGGAAAATCTCTAAGAAAAGGAGCTAAAAAACTGATAATCACAAAATTTATATTTGTTATAGCAGTTGCAAACACATGGTTAAGTTAGATCGGATAAACCTCTCCAACGAAGGCCTGACCAAATTCTTTAGCCCTATTGAAGCTCAGATAATGGATGTTTTATGGACAAATGAGAAAGTGTCTACTCCGAAAATTTCTGAAAAGACGGGTATTCCTTTATCAAGTGTTGCAGGAACACTGACCAGGCTTGTCAAAGCTGGTTTTGCTAAACGAGAGATTGATAAAAGCGGTCCGAAAATCAGATACCTGTATTCTGCAACAGAGTCAATGGACAACACCGCAAACACAATCACCAGAAAAGTACTGGATAGCCTTGTAGACACCTTCGGCAAAGTAGCTATTGATAACTTCCACACTTACGATAATAAAAAATGAGCTCTTTTGAATTGGCGTGCAATTGACATTTGTATAGAAAAAAGATAAGTCATCTGTACGCACCTTTTTAACTTAGCCTTAGAAGGCTTGAGTCCTTTTAAAATCAGGAATAGTCCTGTGAAAATCATGAATAATCCTGTGAAAATCAGGAATAAATTTCTTTGTTCAGAATATAAGCAACCATTTGAGGGTTTAACCTGCTTTCCCTGGAAATTTTTGCCCCAATATCTTCAGTAGATGTACCTTCATTTTTCAGTGCTTTTATTTTTTCAATAACTGAAGATGGAATGTCATAATATTCGTTCAAGTCTTTCCTGTGACCCCAAACATCTCCCTCAATCATTTGAATTCTTTGCATATCGAGGAACGTTCCAATGGATTTTGAGACAGTGCGTCTATAAGACTGAGGTAACTGAATGACCTCAATTTTTGGGCAAGTTTCGACCAGTCCGAAAATGTCTTTGTTCGAAGGCCTGAAAGCCATGTGAACAATGCGCTCATTAGGATTTAGTTTAAAAATCTCTTCTCTTGAACTGACAACTCTTATTTTCATTTTTCTCACCTAAAATGAAATATTTGCTTCTTTGAATACCGCATGTTTATAGGAGGATTAAACATTCTTCATAGACTGCGAAAAATTATATTATATTTGATGTAGAAGCCCTGTTTAATTATTTATCTAACGCACAGAACAAGTTTTTCAATGAATTTAAACTATTTTAACTTTACGGAAAATGTAGAGGAAAACTTGTTCAACATTACCAATAAAATATGATAGCCGTACACTGCGCACGGTCTGTGGTCAAACAATAAACATAATAATAAAGCATCTTAATGAAAATAATATACTTCGCGGGAAAATAAAATAATTGGTAGAAAATAACATATTGTGAGGAAATGATTTGACTAAAATAACAGACGAATTATTAATTCGCGGGAACCATATAAAAAACCGAATTGTAATGGCTCCTATGGTTACTTTTTCCTTTCATGGAGACAATGGATCCTATTATGGAAAGCAGCATATTGACCATTATACAAGGCGTGCAAAAGGTGGCACCGGTCTTATTATTGTCAGGCTACCGGTGTATTTGGAGCAGTAGATTCAACAGGCATGTGGACCCCAGGTGATATTGCTGCTTTAAAGCAAATTGCGAGCAATTGCCATGAATATGGTGCAAAAATAATGATGCAGCTTCATTGCGGAAATGAGAACATTAACGAATTTTCAGCCTCCGAAATTGATTCTATGAAAATGAATATGAAACAGGCAGCTATCCGTGCCTGTGAAATAGGTTTTGACGGCGTTGAATTTCACTTCGCCCACGGATTTACCTTATGCAAGTTTCTTGATGCTGCTTACAATCGCCGAACCGACCAGTACGGCGGAAATGCCATAAACAGGGCAAGGATCCTAACAGAAATTTTGCCTGAAATCCGAAACAATACGCATGATAATTTCATTGTAAGCGTACGCATGGGTGAATATCTGCCGGAAAACAAGGACGGTATCGAAATAGCTAAAATCTTTGAAAAAGCTGGCATTGACTTACTTCATATTTCCTTTGGCATGCAGCCTCCGACTCAGCCGGTGCCGGAAGGTTTCATCTGCAGCTCAATGACCTACAGTGGCTGTAAGATCAAAAAAGAAGTAAACATTCCAGTTATCGCAGTCAATGAGATACGCATGGAAGAGCAGGTAAGGTTCTTAATAGAAAACAACTGCGTAGACCTTGTTGCTATAGGAAGGGGCATGTTAGCCGATCCTGAGTTTGCAAATCATGTAATTAATAGCGAGCCTATAAACACCTGCTCCGGATGTAAGAGATGCTTCTGGTTTACTGATCACATTCTGTGCCCGGCAGGAAGTGGGGAGTAAAATTATGGGTATTTACAAGGGCACTTTATTCTAGGTCTTTTATTCCAGTATCTTTTTTATATCATTTTCCAATTCAGACAACTTTCATTTGCAGTATTCCAAACTCGATAAATTATTTGTACCGATCTTAGTGATAAGCTTTAAAAAAATTAATAACATTATCATCTTAAAGTTTCCACTACACTTTATACAGAAAAAATACAATATTGAATTCTATAGATATAATGGATTATATATTTTGTTCAATTCAGGATAAAGGTTATCAGTTATATGATTAGTTTTTTACCCTGTCATCCTGGAATTTCCAATCAAGCAATTTTCAGCAGGATGTCGGAATATTCGAAACAGTAAATCCTGTCTAAAATTTATGTTCTTGGGTTAATCAATTTTCTGAGTCTCTATATTTAGAATACTAAAAATCTTTTTTAATTGACTTGGTTTTCCAAAGGTTATACTATTAATATTCAAATCCTTATAAATAGCGTTAAACAACTCTAATATAATATTTTATTGTTCCTAAGGGACCTGCCCTGATTTAAAATGACCACTGTTTCCAAATTTCTATTCATAAATATACAAATATATATAGTATGACTGCAAACCTCCAGTATCAATAGAATAGGAGGTATTGACCAGAAGGAGTAAGATCCTATGGTTAGTAACAGATTTTGATGGTAGAAGCCAAAGCTTCTCATATCCGGCTACCTCCAGCGACCAGTCCCAGAGTGTGATTGGAGCGTGGGACTCTGTGCAGTGTGTCCGCCCCACAATTGTCGCAGAGAACAATATGGATAAGTTCAAGAATATTACGAAGACGGATATGATTTTTTAAATTACGTATAGAGCCGACCTGACTGAAACTCGGTATAAGCCGACTTAATTAGATAGTTCGAAAAAAAGTATTACGAGACGTAATAGAGACGTAATAAGTGTTCTAAGAGTGCGGGAAAATAAGACACCCTACAAGTTTTCAGTTTAATCTAGTCCCGTCCCTACAAGATCCGACCCAAAGGTGATAAGATGCTAAAAAAGAGGTTAGGGAGCACTATTCCTGATAAAAATTCTTATTTTAACAAGCTTATCCGCTTTGGGGAGGAACACTAAGTAAACCTACGTTTTTGAGTTTATTCAAATCCCTATAAAACCCAGCCCAATGTTGATTCTGTCTTAAAAAGCTGTCCAGGATCCCTATTCCTGATAAATGCCCTAGTTTAACTACCGTATCGGCTTTGGGAGGTTATACACCCGGGTTTTGAATTTACTCAGATTTTAAATCCAATCCAAAGGTGATACGATGCTAAAAAGAAGGATAGGAACCCTATTCCTGATAACATGCCTTATTTTTGCAAGCATACCTGCTGTGTTAGGTGCACAGAATGCAGTAACTGTAAGTCCGACATCCGGTGGAGATGCCCAGATTGCGATTAACAATGCGATAAATTCCGTAGCCTCAGGAGCAACATCAGATAATCCGGGACACGTTCTCCTTACTGCCGGTACTTATACAATAAGTGGGCCGATAAGATTAAAATCTAATGTAGTACTGGAAGGTGCAGGCGACAGTACAATAATCTTTGCTGATGGTTCGGTTTGTAACTCCGCGGAAGAGCCCGGATACGTATACGGGTCAGGTGTTTCTAACATTGGAATCTCAAATCTCCAATTTAAAAGCTCAGCTAGCAAAATAAGTGATGGGGGCCATGGTGACTACCGAAACTGCATTAAACTGAGCTCAGTAAGTAATGGTACTGTACATGATATTTTATTCACTCCCTACCATTACGGTGATAGTGTACGGATAAGTAATAGTACCAACATCAACGTATATAATTGTACAATTGGCTCGGGACATGACGGAATATCATTCCTTTCAGGTTCGTCCAACTGTCGGGCATATAATAATGATATCGAGATTAGAGTTAATACTGGCATCCGTGTGGATAATGGAAAAAGCATCAGACTTGATCACAACACCTTCCATGGCTCATATGGATCTGGCTGGTGCTGTACTGAAATGGAAAATCAGGTAGATGTTGAGATTGATCACAACATTTTCCATGATTACCGCGGTTCTTCAGGCAGCGCTGCGGTTCAACCGGTTCATGCAGAAGGTTCTGTTTCCGTTCATGATAATGTTTTGTGGAATGTCGGTGGAATCTCTATGGGTTCAGGCTCAGGGAACATAATAAATCCATCCGATCAAAACGTTGATAGCTGGGTTGAGAAAGGATACGGATATGGTTCCATTAGTGCAGCCCCAGCTAAAACAACTGATTCGACAGACACAACTGATTCGACAGACACAACTGATTCGACAGACACAATTGATTCAACAGACGTAACTGATTCAAAAGATGCAACTGCTCTGCAATCACCGACTGCAGACTTTGTCAGCAATGTAACCTCTGGAAAAGCTCCATTGAAGGTGCAGTTCAGTTGTAAAACGATGGGTAATCCAACTGATTACTACTGGACTTTTATTAGATCAGATGGCTACAAGGGAAACGACTGGAATAGTCACCATGCAGTCACTGCTAAACATACTTTTACCGAGCCGGGAACTTACACAATTAGCTTAACTGTAGCAAACGCTGCCGGGAATAATACAGCTACAAAAGAGAACTATATTACTGTAGAGTAAAGTGGCTTATTGTGGAGTAAAGTGGCAGTCCTGCTACTTTACACTTTTTTAAGTATAAGCGACGAGGAAAAAGTCTCCTTCTTAAGAAGTTTTCATTTATCCTTAGTCCTTTTTAACCCGTCTACTATAAAAAATGGCAATTATAGACACTAATTGTAAGTGCCGCATTCATCATGACGTGGTTCATAATCTGTAACTTCAGCTACTTTTCTTGAATTCTCTAAGAAATATTATATAAAAAGAAATATTATATAAAATACTTCAAGTACGTTTTGAAATCCGTAGAAAAACGAATTGTATCAGGCGTATCATTTTTAGTTTTTCCATCAATAACCGCTTTTGTCATAAGTATAAGATTATTTGCTGCATCTTTTGAGAACCCTGCCTGGATCAATGTACTTTCCCATTCTTCAGGTAATATCTGCTGTAAAGTGATATTTCTATTTAATACCTCTCCAAATATTTTTGCAATATCTGAAGAACTATAGGCATACGGACCCATTATTTCATATATTCGTTCTTGTGGAGTTTTACAAATCATTACATCAGACAAAAATTTAGCAACATCGGATGGAGCAATCATAGGCAATTTCATTTCAGGTTGAAAAAAAGTTGGCAGTATTCCGTGTTCCTTAACCAATTCAAAATATCCTAGCCAATTACTGTAATAATAAGCCGGTCGAACAAATATCTGTTCAATTACAACGTCGGAAAATGCTTGTTCCAACATGTAAGATGCCATCAGATTACCTGTTCCTGATTTGTGCTGCGCCCCCATGGAAGATAGACCAAGAATTTTAGTAACTCCGGATGATAATACCGCCTCTTTATAGTTGTTTATCATTATCCGAATTTTGCTTAAACAGTTTTCACATACAGGATTTTCCGGTGTTAATAAAAAAACTGAGTCTCCTCCATGGAAAGCTTTTTTTAAGGCTTCTACATCAAAATAGTCTGCAATAATAACTTCAACGCCCCTATTTTTTAATTCTTGTGCTTTAGAGCCATTCCGAATAACAGCTCTTACCGGTTGATCTTTTATTAAAAGATCGTCTACAAGCAATGAGCCTATCTGTCCTGTTGCTCCCAATATTATGTTCATACCAATCACTCAGTCTCAACATTTAATGATTTTTTAGTTTTTTTATTGAAATCTTGAACTCAGGAGGAATTAAGACTCTATCAAATATAATTTTCTCATTATATACAAAGTGCAAATCCTTATCAAAAATTTTCCTAATTGGCAGTCCACTGAAAATATCCGATTGCGTACAGCAATATTCGGATAATCATTGAGAGGAAGTGACTAGATAATTGATAAAATATGCCAGAATCTGAAGTGGATTCCAGAAGCAGGAAATAGTGTTTTCCCAGCTAAATGAATAAAAAGGGATTAAAACCGGGGCCGGTATAATCCGAAATCTGTGCCGTGCTTTTTCGGGAGAACTTCAGGGAAATCCGATGTGTATAGCGGTCGTGCTCATGTCCGGTTCCAGCAGCTACATCGATGTACGTCGAAATCTTCCGCACTGATGCACGTCGAATCTTAAATACTGGGTATTCAAAGTTGTCCTGCATACTTGGACAGAAGATCCTCAAGAAGGCCCGTCCCTCCCCGGTATCCGGCATATGTCTTCTCCACAATTACACGGTCATATGTGGGGAAACGCAATACTCAGATGGGAAACATAAAATTCTTTTGCTGCTGGTCATTTTTCAAGTGAGGTTGCAAGCATCACCTGGAATGGGCAGGTAAGGGGCATATCTGGGATAATGCGGACAAGGTAATTCATATCGACAAAGACAGATGCCAGAAGCATCCGGATTGCCCGGCAACGCGTACATGCCCTACGGAAGCAATCTCAGACCGTTTCGTTATCAACAGAGATCTCTGTATTAATTGTGGTACCTGTACCCTGCAGTGTCCGGCAGGAGTATTCCGTGCAAGATTGGGATCAATAGAAATAGATGAAGGAACTATTCCGGTTTCATTACGGCAATCAGACAGGGTCAGAGCGGAAAAGCTCTGTACAATGCTAAAAGACCGTATTCTAAATCAAAAGTTTGTACCAACGAAAATGATGGAACCTCTATAAAGAGTCAAAGTTTGTACATTACTCATTTATTATGGGATGATCGTTTTATTAGAGATTTAGATCACAGGTCATCATTGATACATGGTTGGCATTTTCATGATAAAAGAAAAAGCAGATGTTGTTTTAGTTCGGTATGGGGAACTTGCCCTTAAAAGCAGTGGAATTCGAAATATGTATGAGAAGCTTCTCATGAAAAATATTGCTGCAATGCTGGATTCAAGAGGAACTCCATATTCTCAGATAAGGCGAGAATGGGGCAGGATATTTATTGAGACTACCGACGCTAAGGATGCTGCCAAAGCTGCAGCTGATGTTTTTGGCGTGGTCTCCACGTCTCCGGCGGTAACCGCCGAATCAAGCCTTGAGAAAGCTGCAAATGTATGTGCCTCTCATGCCCAGGGTATAATTAAAGAAGGGGAGTCTTTTGCTATCCGGGCAAGAAGAAGTGGAAATCATCCTTTTTCTTCAACAGATATAGGAAAAGCCTGTGGAGATGCTGTCTGGAGTTCCCTGGAAAAAGAGGGAATTCGTCCAAAAGTGGACCTTACTTCTCCTGATAAGGAAATATTCATTGAGATGCGGCAAAATCAGGCTTATGTCTTTCTTGAAACAGTTAAAGGAGTAGGTGGGCTTCCCCTGGGCACACAGGGAAGTATGGTAGTTCTAATGTCAGGAGGGCTTGATTCTCCTGTCGCAGCCTGGCTTATGATGAAACGCGGAGTTACGATTATTCCGGTCTTCTGTAACAATACTCCTTATGCCCAGAGTGCTGCCCGAGATCGTGCCTTTGATTGTATCCGACAGCTCCAGAAGTGGGCGCCAGGTTATCAGTTCAGGACTTATGAGGTTCCACATGGTCCTAATCTTGAGTCCTTTATCGGAATATGTAACCGTAAAAATACCTGTCTACTCTGCAAACGTATGATGTACCGAGAAGCCTATGAGGTTATGAAAAAGGAAAATGCCAGTGGTGTTATTACAGGTTCTTCCCTCGGACAGGTAGCTTCCCAGACTGCTGCAAATATGTATGCTGAGATCTATCAGCTTTCTATTCCCATTTACCACCCATTGATAGCCCTGGATAAAACAGAGATCATGGACATTGCCCGCAAGATTGGAACTTATGACATTTCCAATAGACCGGCAGGAAGCTGTACTGCAGTCCCGGAAAAACCTGAAATCGGAGCCAATTATGACCTGATTATGATTGAAGAAAAGAAAATGGATATAGAAGATATGGTTTCCAATGCTTTAAAAGATACTAAAATCTTGAAGCTTTGAGAAAACTCTTTTCCACATTTCAATCTTTTATCTCTGGTCGAAAGTTTTGTCAGGACAGGAAAATTTTTTTGGCGATATTTGCCTCAAAAGTAAAGTTAAAATACTTAGAGCATTTATAGGAAATCGGAACTTCACAATTGTGAATATTTAGAAATTAATAATTTCGAAATTAATGAACATTTACCGGCGCTTTAACAGAACTCCAAATTAGTGCCGAGATGGCAGAAAGGCTATGCAGTGGACTGCAGATCCATTTAACCCGGTTCGATTCCGGGTCTCGGCTTTGAGGTAATCTCATGGATATAAGAACACAGAAGACATTTGAGGCACTTTTTGCTCTTGAAGATGTTCGAGAGATCCTCCGACAAAAACTTCCAAATGCTACGAGTCCGAAAGAAGAACACTCTATTAAGGAAGGTATAGACAAAGTCAGGAAAATTCTGGATGATATCGAAAACAGTACCGGAACTCCTCAAGTTAGAAGGATTGCCGATTCAATCGAGATTCGATCCAGAGAAGAAACGTACATCAATATTCAGCCAATCCAGGCAGCTGGTAGGCTTACTCCGGAAGCGCGAAAGGCGCTCATTGCTTACGGTGATGGTTATTCTACATGCGACGCCTGCCGCAAACCTTTCAGACTGGACAAAATAAGTACTCCGCCGATTGCACCATTCCATGAACAGCTGGCTAGTTTCCTCAACATGGATGTAGCACGAGTAGTGCCCGGGGCCAGGCGTGGTTTTCAGGCTGTAGCGTCCACTCTTGTCAATAAAGGTGATTCGGTCGTCGTTTCAGCCCTGGCTCATTATACAGAGTTTTTAACCGTTGAAGAGTCAGGAGGGATAGTGAGGGAAGTGCCTCTGAACGAGCATAAGCTTGTAACTGCAGATGCAACTGCCGAGAAAATAGAGGCAGTTAAACAAGAGACAGGCAAACTTCCCGTACTGGTAATGATAGATCATTTTGATTATCAATTTGCTAACGAGCATGATGTTAAAGGCATCGCAAAAGTCGCACATCAGTACGATATTCCTTTCCTGTACAACGGCGCGTATACCGTTGGGGTCAGGCCGGTGGACGGAAAAGACATCGGAGCGGATTTTGTCGTGGGTTCCGGCCATAAAAGCATGGCATCACCTGCCCCGTCCGGTGTGCTGGCAACAACCGAAGAATGGGCTCCCAAAGTATTCCGCACTACTCAGGCAGTAGGAGACGTAACAAAACGCAAATTCGGCATTAAAGAAGTCGAAATGCTTGGCTGCACATTAATGGGCTCGACTTTGATTGGTATGATGGCTTCATTCCCTACGGTCAAGGAGAGAGTCAAAAACTGGGAAGAGGAAGTTAAAAAATCGAACTATCTGATCGACGGTCTACTTGCTATAGAAGGAGGTAAGGTTGTCTCAGAGTTCCCCCGCAAACATACTCTCTCCAAAGTCGATACAAGCGGCAACTTCGATAAAGTCGCACAGAGCCATAAGCGAAAAGGCTTCTTCCTTTCGGACGAACTCTCAAGCAAGGGCATCGTCGGAGAATTTGCAGGAGCCACACGCGTTTGGAAATTAAACACATACGGTCTTTCCTGGGACCAAGTACGCTATGTGGTAGACACATTCCAGGAAATCGCTGCGAAATATGAACTTCATGTAAATAATTAGAATCTCAGGAGAAAATCCGAATGGCACCAAAAAACTATAGATTAGGAACACTTGCCCTTCATGCCGGACAGATTCCGGACCCCACCACAGGAGCACGTGTAGTACCGATATATCAGACTACATCATATGTCTTCCGGGACACGGACCATGCCGCTAATCTTTTTGGCCTTAAAGAACTTGGCAACATCTATACCCGCATAATGAACCCTACTACGGATGTGTTTGAAAAACGCATAGCTGCTATTGAGGGTGGTACCGGAGCCCTTGGAGTTGCATCAGGTTCGGCAGCAATTACATATGCCCTTTTAGCTATTACCAGGGTCGGGGACGAGATTGTATCCGGGAATAATCTCTACGGCGGAACCTATGAACTTTTTAATTACACTTTTCCCAAGTTAGGAAGAAAAGTGACGTTCGTAGACTCTACTAATGTTGAAGCATACAGGCAGGCTATTACGGATAAAACGAGAGCTGTTTATATCGAATCAATAGGTAACCCGAAACTGGATATCCCGGATTTCAAAGTGATTGCCGACATTGCGCATGAAGCCGGAATTCCGCTTGTAGTAGATAATACAAGTGCTGTCGGACTTGTCAAGCCCATTGACTATGGGGTAGATATTGTTGTGCATTCGGCTACCAAATTCATAGGCGGTCACGGGAACTCAATCGCTGGTACTATAGTAGATTCCGGTAAGTTTTCCTGGAACAACGGCAAATTTCCCGAATTAACAGATCCCGATCCCAGTTATCACGGCCTGAAATATTGGGATACGTTTTCAGATTTTCCTGGCCTCGGGAATGTTGCATTTATTTTCAAAGTAAGGCTGCAACTTCTTCGAGACACTGGTGCTGCTCTTTCCCCCTTTAATTCTTTCCTGCTACTCCAGGGGCTTGAAACATTGCACCTGAGGATACAGCGACATTCCGAAAACGCCCTGAAGGTTGCAAAATACCTTTCAACTCATCCAAAAGTATCATGGGTTAACTATCCGGGTTTACCGGATCATCCAAGTCATGAGCTTGCCGCCAGGTACCTCAAAGATGGTTATGGTGCATTATTGGGTTTTGGAGTAAAAGGTGGTGCAGAAGCAGGTAAATCCTTTATCAATAATCTTGAACTTTTTTCACATGTTGCCAACATCGGGGATTCCAAAAGCCTTGTCATCCATCCTGCAACTACCACTCACCAGCAACTAACCGCGGCTGAGCAGGAGGCAAATGGTGTTACACCGGATTACATACGCCTTTCCATAGGTACTGAGGATATAGAAGACATAATTTCAGACCTTGAACAGGCTCTTGAAAAAGTATAACACAGTTTTGTAAACTTACAAAAACAGTAATTATTCATTTTTTAGTGTTGTTTCGTTATTTATTATAATGAAATAACACTTATTAATCCTAAGTTTTTAAATCAATCATAACATAATGGATGACATTCATGAATTTTGAAAAATTAAGACATGGGACCGAACTTATCAAGCGGGGATTTGCCAGTATGCAGAAGGGAGGGGTGATCATGGATGTGACAACTCCCGAGCAGGCAAGAATCGCAGAATCAGCCGGAGCGGTTGCTGTTATGGCCCTTCAAGCCGTTCCCGCAGATATCAGGAAAGCAGGCGGAGTTGCCCGGATGGCAAATCCTGAGATAGTCCAGCAGATAATTGGGACAGTTACAATTCCAGTAATGGCAAAAGCCAGGATCGGACATTTTGTAGAAGCTGAAATTCTCGAGGCACTTGGTGTTGATATGGTAGACGAATCCGAAGTCTTAACCCCTGCCGACCCTTACTTCCATATCGATAAGACACAGTTTACAGTACCTTTTGTCTGTGGAGCCAGAAACCTCGGAGAAGCTCTTCGCAGAATAAACGAAGGAGCTGCCATGATCCGTACAAAAGGAGAAGCCGGGACAGGGGACGTCAGCCAGGCTGTAAAGCATATGAAACAGATCATGGGAGAAATCCGTGCACTCTCAGGTAAGACCAGGGAAGAACTTATTTTGGTTGCCAGGGAAATAGAGGCTCCCATAGAGCTCGTGATGGAAACTGCAAAAATGCAGCGTTTGCCGGTGGTTAACTTTGCAGCCGGAGGGATTGCAACTCCTGCGGATGCAGCTCTTATGATGCGGCTTGGGGCTGATGGTGTCTTTGTGGGTTCCGGTATTTTTAAAGCCGAAAACCCTGTGAAAATGGCAAAAGCAATAGTTGAGGCAGTAAATAATTACGACAACCCTACAAAACTAGCCGAGATCTCAAAAGGAATAGGCTCCGGAATGAAAGGCATTTGTGCAGATACGATTCCTATAGAAGAAGCCCTTCAGGAACGTGGCTGGTAATACCAGGCTGCGATTCCCGAGTTGCGATTCCCGAGTTGCGATTCCCGAGTTGCGATTCGGGAGCCCGCAGTCCTTTTCGCTCGCGTTGCTCGCTCAAGAGGACTAAAAAATTTATTTTTAAAAATGATCCATTCTTTCATAAATAATAAGTTCATTTAAAATAAACTCTGGAAAATGGTGTTTTTCATGAAAATAGGTGTAATCGCTATTCAAGGAGCGGTTTCAGAGCATATTGATGCTTTAAAGAGAGCCCTTGAGGAAAGAGGGGTATGTGCAGAGGTTGTGGCTATAAAGCATAAGGGAATTGTTCCGCAGTGCAGCGGGATTGTGATTCCGGGAGGTGAAAGTACGACTCTCTGCAGGCTGTTGGCCCGAGAGGGAATTTCTGAGGAAATTAAGGATGCGGCTGTGCGGAGAGTACCTATCCTCGGAACCTGTGCAGGTTTGATTGTGCTTGCAAAGGAGGGAGACGAGCAGGTTCAAAAGACCAGCCAGGAGCTGCTCGGCATTATGAATATTAAAGTTAACAGAAACGCTTTCGGGAGGCAAAAAGATTCGTTTGAGGCAGAGCTTGACGTTGGGTTCCTTGATTCTACTTTCACCGGCGTATTTATCCGAGCTCCCGGAATAATAAGCTGCGGGCAGGGAGTGCGCATACTCTCAAAGCTTGATGACATGATTGTTGCTGCAGAGCAGAGAAATGTGCTGGTCCTTGCTTTTCATCCAGAATTAACCGATGATTTGCGCATTCACCAGTATTTCCTGAATAAAATTTTTAACTGATTGTACTACAGCGACTTTCAGCTTTTTCCAGTCCTATTTTTTACCTGTTTTTTATATAGTAAAAATAGAATAGTATTTCCTTAATTTTATTTTTTTATGAAGGCTTTAAAGCTATATATTGATTGCCTCATATTAGTTAAAAAAGATTCAATTAAGGAGTAAGCAATATGGTCAAACTAAGCGAAGAGATGAAAGAGGACTTTGCAAAGATGCGAATTTTTCCTTTTGCAACCGCATCAAAGAATGGAGAACCGAACGTAATACCTATCGGCATGTGCAAGCTGCAGGAAGACGGCGAGACAATCTGGATTACAGACAATTATTTTAACAAAACCCGAAAGAACCTGGACGAAAACCCAAGAGGATCACTCTACATCTGGGGTGGAGAAATCAAAGGCTGTTACCAGATAAAAGGGGATATCGAGATCAAGACCGAAGGAGAAGACTACGAGAAAATGCATAAAATGGCCAAGAGTATCGGAGAAAAGTACCCTGCAAAAGCTCTTGTAATTTTTAAAATAACCGATATTTATGAATGCAAAGGCGGCCCGGATGCAGGAAAAAAGGTACTGTAGTCTTCCTGCCTAATTTTTATTTCATTTGAATACCCCCCACAGCTTGCAGGCTGTCCGGCAATTGCAGTCAGTAATAAAAGTAACAAAAATAAGGCATTAAGGCCTTTAAATGGAAAAATAAGGAATTAATTTATTACTTTTAGTAATTGTCGGACAAGCTCCAAACTGGGTCATGTCCCTAAATCATTGTGGAAAAAATGGACACAAAACAAGCCTCTTTATTTCCTTTTCTGAAAATGGAGGAATATCTTCCATCTTAACAAAATAGTTATTGTCAGGATTATTCTGTTCTTAGGCTTACACAAACAAAGCCAGAAGATAACGAAAAATTATTCATCTTTGAAAGGCAAGTTTAATTTGTGTAAGCCAGATTTGTGTAAATCCTAAACAAGAATATCACATTATCTCCAGCCAAGCAGATATAGAGGCAGGACTCCGAAGAGGAAAACATTGACCATACCGTGCAAGATGGCAACAAAAGGCAGACTCCTCGTTTTGTGGAAAATAACGCCGATAACAAGCCCGACAAAGCCAGTATAAAGCATTTCATAAAAGGTACCATATCCTGAGTGCATGAGTCCAAAAAGGAGACTTGTAATTATCAGAGCTTTCTGTACTCCTAGTATTTGCTCAAACCTGACCTGAAGAATTGACCTGAAGATTAGTTCTTCGACCAGACCCACAAAGAAGACCATGATAATAGTGAGCATAAGGAGTTTTCCTAAAGTAAGATCTGGAATCAAGTACCCTGGCCTGATGATAAGATACTCTCCAAGCCCAAGCAAAAAACCAAGGGGTACCGAGAGGATCATATAGGTTAGGAAATGCTTTTTAGTAATGCCTATCTCTTCAAGAGAGGTCCGCTGGTGTATTATTATTACTGCTAATGAGGCTACAAGGGGACTGTATACAAAGATAAAAGTATAAAGTGTGGTTTTAAAAAAAATAGGCATCGAAAGGTTTACAAGTCTCAGAATCGGAAGAAGCATTAATGGCATGTAGATTTTATGGATTCTCGTGTCTTTTATAAATATACTGGAAAGGGAAAGAGCAATCAGGACTCCAATATGAATCCAGACAGCTGTTTCTAACCTGCCAGAAAAGATAAGTAGCTCGGCAATGACTATGCATAGAATTGGGATTGCAATGTACAACCAGAAATATCTGGCAGTGACCTTTTCCTGAACTGCTTCTTCAGTCCCTACCATTCTTCTGATTTTAAATGAATAGAGAGCTTTACGGAAATATTTTATTAATCCATTTTCTCTCTTGATTATAGGTACATGTAGCAGACCGAGCAAGAATGCTACCCATACTCCCCCCAGCATATTTAAGGCATTGATATGTTGTCCAATTTCTTTAAGGAGCCCAAAGTTTTCATAAGAAGTTAAAGTAACTCCTAAACTCTCTATCAAAATATTATTGTATATTTTAGCCGAAGCATCCCCAATCTCCAGATAAGAAGGAAGCTGTAGGCTGCTAACAGATGCGGCTGCAGGATAAATTGCCAACAAAGCCAGAATCAGAGCTGAAGCAATTAGAAACTCCAATTTATTTCGTCCTTTATGAAACTTGATTGACTTTTTCATGAGAGGCACTCCTTTGTCGATATTTGGGATTATTTGGATAGTTGAAGGTTATTGATGAAATTTTAGGCCAAAAATCCCAAAATTTTAAGATGGAGAAAATCTCAAGACTTACTCATTGCACCCATGAAGTCAGAGGAAATGTCAAACTATCAAGTACACTCCACTTGCTTTTGGAAACTGTGATATATCTGGACTTTGTTATCATATTACTTCCTGCTTCGTTTTCTACTGTTAAGGTAACAGTGTATTTTCCGACTTTACTGTATGTATGTGGAGGATTCTTTTCTATTGAATATGTCCCGTCTCCAAAACTCCAGTACCACGAAGTTGGAGATCCTTTGCTTTTGTCAGTAAACTGCACCTTCAGTGGTGGTTTTCCAGAGGTGGGGAATGCAGAAAAGTCAGCAACAGGCTTTTTATGCCCATCTCCTTGCCCTGCTGGTCTCAGTGTGATTGTCCTCTCGATCCTCCCTACCTTTACCGAATATTTACCTGCTGGCATTGAAGATGTTTCTATATTGGATTCAAATCTTCCTCGTGAGTCAGCTACGAGTGTCTGAGACCCTGTAATCATAAGGTACACAGCAGACCCATCACGGGCATCGCCGTCAATAAGGACATCATAAGTCAAAGGTAGTACATGTCCCTTAGTTATGGTCGCAATTCCCCCAAAGCCTTGTGCCGTGGAGTTGGAAATTGTAATACCAAATTTCTTAACCTGTACGTGCAGGTTTTTTACTCCATAAGCCGTAACAGTAAACTGGGTACTTGTGTCTACTGGAACTTTGATATCATTAACAAGGAGTCGATATCGTCTCCCGAAAACCGAGACCCTCTGATTAAGTGTAACCTTAGCGTTTATGTGTTCTCCCGGAGAAGCCTTGCCTGTTACTTCTATTATATCTCCTACAGCTGGCTTGAGTGGTGAAATCTTCAATTCCGTTACAGCAGCTGCTACTGGAGAAACAAGTAAACAAAATAAAAGAAATGTAGAAAGCAAACCAAATAAAAGCTCCTTCCTTTTTAATCTGATAGATTTTACTCCATATTCAGAATTTATATTTGTCAGCTCAATTTTCACAGTATAATCCCCTTCTATTCTCCCTTTTTCCCTTTAAAGGGTGAGAAAATGCTCTATTGTTTGTAGTCGGATGCGTCAACCAGTTTTGATACCTAAGTAATTCGGATATGCTTGATTTTGTCCTCATATAATTCTGATTAAATAATAGTGTTAACCTTATAAGCGGCGATATCTACAAAACACAAAACAAAAGGTAAAATCACCTAATTAAAAGAATTGTTAAGGT
>JAUPKV010000260.1 GCA_030837265.1 Methanobacteriota archaeon | reverse complement strand
AATTTTCTTCCAGCACTGTATCGGCATCAAGAAGACCAATATATTCGAACTTAATATTATTCTCCCTGCAGAACTCAAGTGCATAATCAAAGCCCTGTTTGCAGACATAGCTGTAGTGAAAGGTAATGTCTCTTGGCCTCGGAGGCAGCCTTATGCTCTTAATATACGAATACGTTGCTCTGAGATCATTAATTATATACGGGGTATTATCAGTACTTCCATCATCAACTATCACCCATAATTCGGGTTTCACAGTTTGTCCGGTAACGGAACACGCTACCTCTGGCAAATTTATCTCTTCGTTTTTTGCAGGCGTAATCAGCAAGTATTTCCCTTCGGATTCAGGATCTATCTTCCCACCACCTGTATATTTCTTCTCCACTTGTTATCCAGGCTCCCCTCATGGAGGAGTAACTAAGCACTTTTTCGTAAAGTCTTATCCAATCCTTTCGGAAGCTGCAGCCGAAAATAAAATTATGCCATAGTAAGGTAATGACACCGTTAAGGCTTGCAGTAATATCAATCAGTTTTTTTGTATACTTCCAGGCCTCCTCATAAGACTTCGAAACCGCAAAAAGGGCAACATCCATGACAACTAGAGGAATTTCAAGAATATTTATTTCCCGGTCGGTTTTCAAATTATATGGTCTGAAAGGATGGCACATTCCGTTTCTAAAACCAATTGAATTACTGTGCCCAAAAGTAGAATCATAAGTAAAACCGGCATCTGCCAATAGTTCCCATGAATCGGGTGTCCTAAATCTCAGATAATGATTGCGAAAGCCCACTATTTTTTTCCCAAGAACAGCTTCAACTCTTTTCTTCTCTCTTTTTATCTCTTCCGGATTATTAAACGAATAATAACCCCCGTGAAGGCCAACTTCCCAGCCGTTATCTGAAATCTCCCCAAGGTGATGTCCTATATCCTCGATATCATACCTGAATCGTACGGGATCTGTTTTAGCCGCGATGAAATAGAAAGAGGATTTTGCTCCGAAACTGGCTTCAAGATCCATAATCTTCGAAAAATTAAAGTATGGAGATTTTTCATACTGTCCAAATTTCCATCGAAATTGCGAGACCGGACCGTACAAATTCAGGTTTTTCAGGTAATGTACTGAAGAAAGTAAAATGTGGGAAAGAGGCGGATAAATATCATCTACATCATGAGTCAAGCAGACAGCAAAGGTTTTGTTTTCAGGGAATTCAGCCTTCATCCCATGTTCCACGAGGTATTTGGAAACTTCTGGTTCAAAAGCCTCTTGAGGGTTTTTTTGGATGTGGAGAGCTCTACCATGCTCGTCCAGATCTTTGGCCAAATATTCTTCTTTGCAGGTGAAAAGATCCCATATTTCCTGGTTCTGCTTTAATAGCTCATGCATAACTCTCATCCAAAACTGAACGTAAAGATATTCCTGACTTCTTTTTAGGGAGATTTTCGAGAAGTTTAATCATGAATCCGGTTACATCGATTTTATCTTTGAGAAGAGCAGCCCTTTTTATGTCCCATTTATTCTTTAGCTCCGGATCCTTGAGCAGCTCCAAGGATTTCGCCAGGGCATCCTCTGAGCTATTATAATTAAAAAGCAAACCATACTTCTCCTGAAGTTCAGAGAAATTTCCCATAGTTCCCGCAAGAGTTGAAACGTAAATCGAAGGAGTTCCCAAAAGTGCACATTCGACAGCCATAGTAGCTCCCTCACCCACATAAAGAGTAGCATAGTGAAGTAGGTGATGAATTTTTTCCGGTGCTACTTTGATCCTGTATTTATCAAATTCACCTGTTAGAGGGCCTTCTGAAGTTATGAATACTTTCCCCAACTTTTCCAGTTCTTTAACAAGCACCAATTTATTTTCGATTCCATGTTGACCGACATCATGATGTGCTCCCCAGGAAATGAAACGAAGTATCGTGAAAGGTTCACCCATTTCTACTCCAAGTTCTTTTAAGATCTCAGGCTTTGGAGTAAAATAAGATGGGTGAAGGTAAGCCAGTTCATGATAGCCACTGTATCTGATTTGTTTTTTCCCTGCATCTTTTAAATAGCACGAAGGAGTACAAATGACATCACAGAAAGGATAAGTTATTTTCTGGGCTATTACTGCATGTTCCGTATCATTGAAAATTATGGATTTTTTACGTAACATCCAGGCTACCTGAGCTACATTTGGAGAAAGGATACCCATAAGCACATCAGGGTTAAATTTTTTAGATATTAAAAGGAGCTTATACTCCCTAACAAACATTTCTTCAATTAGATGAATCTTCCCTGGTTTCACTTTGCTTATAACTGTATGTGGGATTCCATAGGCATTCAACAGTTGAACTACTACATCCTTATCTCTCGAGACCACCATTACTCTATGTCCTTTTTTTTCTAAATTCCAAATCGTATTTTTAAAAAAGTGAACATGAGCCGGATGCCCGATATCTACAATAACTCTCAATATTTTCACTCCCCATGGTTTTTTACAATAATTAGATATTCAATAGAAGCAAACGATTTTTATATGCATAGACTCCTGTAAAACTGAGTAAAATAATCCGCTAGAAGTCAATATGAAAGCATATGAGAGAAAGTAATATCAACAGATCAGGAATTCTTTCTGCCCTCACTGAAGAGAACTATAAATTACAGTCGACTCTTTTTCCTCCAACTTCACTTCAGGACTTTCACATCAGGATATTGTCCGGAAAACGTTTTTGTTCTCTCCTTTTTATTCAGGAGTAACTATCAATCCCGCAGCTAAAACTCCCCTTAACAGTGGTCTCATGGAGCTTAAATTTTTAAGCATATGAGCCCTGTAACAATTACAATTAACATAAGAAGATAAATTATTCAAGTATAAATACTTATTGAAACAAAGTTCCCAAACTAGAATATATTAATTATTATATTTCATAGAAATTTAATTATTTAAAGCTTAAAAACAAAAAATACTGGATATATCACCTTCAATAAAACACAAAGAAAAACACTGCACGAGAAAAAAATAGAATTCTTGTAAATAAAAAAATTTAAATTTTAAACTGTAAACTGTGAAACAATTATACTAAATCCAATCGCAATGAAAGCAGCAATGAAACATATCATCAAAGGGTAAATTCCCATATCCAGGGAGTCTGTTGAAAAACGATCTCCTCTGTCTGAGACCAGCAGCATTTCCTTCATTCCAAAAAGAGCGATGAGTCCAAGGATCGAAATCTGATAATATACAGGCACACCAGACTCCGTATAAAGGAAACATATACCTGAGCCAGGAAAAGAGCTTCCTGCCATTAGTCCTTCAATTCCTATTGCAAATGTTGAAAGCATTACAAATCTCCAAGAGTATGTGGAATAATTGATAAAGTAGAACTAAGTTTCTAGTGTAGAACATATTAAACCGTCAAACTATATAAATATATGAATGGAGTCTTAAGAGTTAAATATTAAATCTTATGTCCTCATTTAGACTTGAATGGTTTTGTAGGAATTACCTGATACAGAAAAATAATTGATATGTTAATAATAAAGAAAGAATACTGAAGGATTTTCGATGTCTACAAAAAAGAGAATATTTGTGACAGGAGGAGCAGGCTTTATAGGCAGCTGCCTTGTGGACCGCCTTATTGAGAAAGGGAATATTATCACTGTTTTTGATAATCTGAGTTCTGGAAAAATCGAATGCATTGAGGAACATCTTGAGAATCCGGATTTTAAGTTGATAGAAGGAGACCTTCTTGACAATATAGAGATAGAAAGAGCTTGTAGAGATACCGACTTTGTTTTCCATGTAGCTGCGAACCCGGATGTCAGGCTTGGGGCCTCCGATACCAAAGTCCATTTTGATCAGAATATTCTGGCAACATATAATCTTTTGGAAGCAATGAGGAAAAATAATATAAGGAAGATTGCATTTACTTCCACGTCTACGGTTTACGGAGAGGCAAATATCATGCCTACCCCCGAGAATTACGGTCCTCTTGTTCCTATATCCCTTTATGGCGCTTCTAAACTTGCCTGCGAAGCTCTCATCACATCCTACTCCCATACATTTGACATGCAGGCCTGGATCTTCCGTTTTGCAAACATTGTCGGCTCTCGCAGTACTCATGGGATCATTGTTGATTTTATAAGAAAATTGGGGGAAAATCCTGCCCTACTGGAGATTCTGGGCGATGGCAATCAGGAAAAGTCCTACCTACATGTTTCAGAATGTGTGGATGCTATACTGTTTGCAATAGAGAAAAGTAAAGAAGATGTAAATATTTTTAATATTGGCTCAGAAGATACTATCAGCGCTACTAAGATAGCAGAGACGATCGTGGAAGAGATGAAACTTTCTAATGTAAGTTTCACCTATACGGGCGGAAACCGGGGCTGGAAAGGCGATGTGCCGAAGATGAGATTAGGTATAGAAAAACTCAAAGAAATTGGATGGAAACCCATTTATTCTTCGGAGAAAAGCGTAAGGGAAACTGCGAGGGCATTAATTAAGGGAGCTTAACAACTACTTAACTTTTAATCTACTGTCCAGAATCTCAGTCGCTTTCTCGAGCAAATCTTCAGATCCTTTGTTATTTATTTTCTTTGCCGGAATACCTGCAATTCCAATATTTGGCTCGGTAAATGACTTGTTTACAACTGAGTTGGCTCCTATAGCTATCCCATCTGCAATTTCTATATCCCCGAAGATTTTGGCTCCGGGACCAATATAAACATTATTTCCAATGGTCGGTGCCAGGTTGCTGTATCCCGCCTTGGTTCCAATTGATGTGCAAACATGTATCCTGCAATTAGCACCTACTCTTGCACTTCCGTTAACAATTACCGTACCTGGATGACTGATGGAAAGCCCCGGACCGAAAACATTCGGTTTAATATGAAAACCGAGAAATGTACTTAGTAGATGAAATTTTAGATAGAGGTAATAATAGTAGGGTAGATAGATTTTTGATTTCTTGCAGTTTTTATAATACTCCACTTTTCTTAGTAACCTCTCAAATACCCACACCTCATCAAAGAAAATCATCGGCGTTTTCCTTTTTTTGCCTAAAGCAATTCTATCTGCTTCTAAATAATATTTGTAATCTTTTTTTGACTTTATCATGAACGCACTCCTCAAGTTAAAAATATGGAGTTTTTTTATTTTAAACCGTGGGGATCTTCTATGATTATGGGTATTTACATATACGGGTATGAAAGTTCTAAAAATATAAATCCTTCCCGACTTACCTATTTTTATACGTTCAATTTTTGAAATTTGGCGTCAATCCTTGTAAACATTATTTTACATCGAATAAGAACAGTGCATATTTTTAAGAATAGCTGAAAAAACTTATGTCGGACCAAACAGGTTTCCCCTAACATGTTACGGGTCCTATCGGAATAATATATGGCCTCTCTCCGTTATTGTTTATCTGAGCCTTTACACCATAGACCTGTTTTATATTCTCTTCGGTAAGGACTGATGCAGGACTTCCACCTGCAAATATTTTGCCTTCTTTCATCATGATTATTCTATCGGAATATCTCGAAGCCAGATTCAAATCGTGGAGTGCCATAATTACAGAGATTCCTTTATCCTTTACAATGTTTTTCATGATTTCCATGACCTCCAGCTGGTGTTTTATGTCAAGGTTGCTGGTCGGCTCGTCAAGAAGAAGAACATCTGCCTTCTGTACAAGCGCCCTCGCAATAAGCACCTTCTGCTGCTGACCGCCGCTTATTTCATTAATGTCCCTCATGGCAAATTCCATCATCCCAAGCAGCTCAAGCACCTCCAGTACATAATCCAGATCTTCCTTACTATTATTCCAGCCAAGGTACGGACGTCTGCCCAAAAGCACGGTGTCTATTACAGAGGCAGGAAAAACACTTTGAATGCTTTGCGGTACATAGCCGATTTTCCTTGCAATTTCCATTCTACTCAACTTATTGAGATAATGATCGTCCAGCAGTATATTTCCTCGCTTGGGATTCAGTATCCGGTCAATACAACGGATCAGAGTGGATTTGCCAGTTCCGTTTGGGCCAACAATGCCAAGAACTTCTGCTCGGTTCAGTTCCATTGAAATATTATCAAGTACAGGCACGCTGTTATACGCAAATTCAACATTGTTCACTTTCAGTTTCACCAGTATTCCCTCTTTCTTCTCATGATCATATAAAGGAAAAGCGGAGCACCCATAAAGGCGGTTATTGCTCCGACAGGAAGGATTATCGGAGCTAAAACTCTTCTTGCTACAAAGTCAGCACTAATCAGCAGTAAGGCACCCAAAAGGCCGGATACTGGAAGCACAAACCTGTTATCACCTCCCAAAGCAATGCGCGTGAGGTGAGGAGCAACCAGGCCAATGAAGCCTATTGTTCCTGTGAAACATACAATGCAAGAGACCAGCAGAGTAGTAATTGACATCAGAAAGATGCGTGTACTTCTTACATTCACTCCCAAACTTGTTGCAGTTTCATCACCTGCAGCCATCAGGTTGAGATCCACTGATTTTATAACAAGCAGGGGGAGACAGCATGCTAGTATGCAGGTTATAATGCTAAGCTTAGGCCAAGAGGATCTATCCAGGTCACCTACAGTCCAGAAAATTGCTTCTTTAACAGCTTCAGCTTCGCCAAAATATTGAAGAATTGTTGTCATAGCGGCAAACAGATACATCATTGCGATGCCAGCTAGAATCATGGTTTCAGGTGTTGCGCCTTTTCGGTTAGATAATCCCAGGATTACAAAAGCACATAATATAGCAAAAAGGAAGGCATTACCTATTACAAGGTAACCTCCTCCAACTATGCCTGCACCTGTAAGGATCGCAAGAGATGCACCGAAACCGGCACCGGAAGATATGCCCAGCGTATAGGGACTTGCAAGCGGGTTCTTGAGTATTGCCTGGGTTACACAGCCTGCAATCCCAAGCCCGAAACCTGCCACAATGCCCATTAAGATGCGGGGAAGCCTGAGATTCCATATGCATACGTCTGCAAGGTCACCTGACTCAAAGTAAGCTGGCAGCAATCTGTGTAGAATTGAAGAATAACTCTCCCACATAGTAATATTTGCAGATCCCTGAGAGGCAGATAAGCCTGATACAAGAATTATTGAGCCTAAAATGAAGAAAATAAAGAGTATTTTTCTTCCGATAAACTTGTTGTATTGTATTTTAACTTCTTCTTTAGTCAACATATGCTGTTTAGTTTCCAAAAATACACATCCTATTCATTAGGACCTAGAGTACTGATTATAAGGTAGGAGGCAAAGGTATAACTCGTTTTAAAAAAGTTAACGAGTTTAATAATGTTGAAAAATAAAACAAATATTTCGAAGTTCATTCCCAACAGCTTATTTTTTGTCTCCTTCTACTAACATCATTTTATTAAATACTCTTACAGAAACATTAACAAGCCCGACGGATTCAAACATACAAATCACATCTCCAGGGTCGGCACCATTGTAAAACGGCAATTCTTTGCCGATGTTTTCTCCAAAATGATGGTCACCGTGATGGGAATGTTTAACCGGAATATCAGTCAGTACTTTGCCTCCTGACTTTGTCACTCTCGCCCATTCTTTAAAGGCAGAAGCGGGATTTGCCAGGGTCCAGATTAAATGTCTGCTGACAACCGCATCGAACTGCTCAGCTTCGAATGAAAGATTCTCGGCATCCTCCACAACAAAATTTACAACACTCCCGGTTCTCTTCATCTTTTCTTTTGCCTTGTCGAGCTTACTTTCTGCCCAGTCCGCACCTATAACATCGTGACCCATTTCAGCCAGCAGCAATGCTAAGAATCCTGTGCCGGTTCCCATGTCCAGAATTTTCAATTTCTGCTCAGCTCCCAGTAGCTGGGTAATCACTTCTGTCCAGAGTTCCTTTTCTGTTTCGGAATGCACTCCATGTGCGGCAATGGCATCATAATCGTGTTCAGCATTGTTCCACCATTCTCTGATTTTCGGTTTTACTTCCATGTGTTTTCACCTACGTCCATAATTGTAAAAGTTGCAGTCATTACCTTTTTGTCATACAGCCCCTGCACGCCTTTTTTACCATATTCATCACTTCGTAATTGGATAAACCCAGGTTCCGGCGACTTCAAGGTTATGGAATTTTTTGAGGTATTCCTTATGAATCTCTGCAGGGTTGATATCTTCAAAAAGCTCAGGGTGCATGCACTTGGCAAAGTAGATACGCCCTATTACCCATCTAGGCCCGCCGATAACATCTCTATCGATTAAGTAGACCCGATTATTTTTCACGGCATTTACTTTCTCGAACCCCGGCCTGTTTGAAAGGACTTTTACTAGGAGATTTTTCATGTCCTCTTCCGTTTTTCCAGGACCGCTGTCAAAACCTTTCATCAGGTCCGCAAACATGAAGTCCGGATTTTTCTCTATAACCCACTCGGATTCCACTTCAACTGAGGTTCCGGCCAGGCCTGCTGCAATATTAAGTCCACCTGCCCCTTCAGCTACCTTACCTG
>JAUPKV010000259.1 GCA_030837265.1 Methanobacteriota archaeon | reverse complement strand
TGCCACATCAACTCTAATATCACCTGAGAGAGCTGGATAATTTGAATCCGGAGTGCTTGCTATCCAGTAAGATTCAGCTTTACCCGGCACTGTAAGGCCAGTTCCTTTCTGGTTTGCCATATAGTCACCGCTTTTCTATAATTTTTTCTCCCGAAGCCCGTAGACTGCGGGGCTGTCGAGAACTCCTCCTTCGGCATAGTAGCGAGAGCCGTGGCAGGGACAGTCCCAGGTTTTCTCAGCATCATTCCAGGAGACTATACACCCCATATGCCGGCATGAGGGGTCGAGAGTATGGAGCACCACTTCACGATCTCTATATGCTGCCACTCTCTCATTCCCAATTTTAATAACAGCACCCTCACCTGGTGCAATATCAGATGCTTTCTTGTTCGGAGGAATTATCCGATTTCCCACAAGACCTTTAGTAGCTTCGGCAAATTGCGAAAACAGATTTTTTGCCGATTCGACCGGTTTGAACCTTGACGGGTCATAGACTTCCTCCCAGGGATTGGATTTTCCGAGTACCAGATCAGTAAGAATCATAGCCGCAACCGTACCTGTGGTCATGCCCCATTTCCGGAATCCGGTTGCAACAAAAGAATTTTCGTTTCCGGAAGGAAGCGGTCCAATGTATGGAATATTGTCGGCAGGGATAGTATCCTGTGTTGACCAGCGGAAATCGATAGAACTTACCGAGTAAACCGACCTGATCCATTTCTCAAGCTGATGGTAGTGCTCAGTTTCATTGTTTCCCTCTCCCGTCCTGTGCCCTTCGCCTGACACGAGAATTAGATCGCCTCCATATGCAGGCTGAGAACGTAGGGATCTGATAGGCTCTTCGGCACTTATGAACATACCCTGAGGAAAGGGATCTCTAATTCGAACTCCAAACACATAAGAACGGGACTGGTATAGCCGCTGAAACATCATCCCTGGCTTATCATTTATTGGGAAATGCGTTGCCTGAATAACCTTATGCGCCCTTACAGTTCCCCTATCAGTTGTTATGGTGAAAGGGCCGTTTCCTTCAATTTTCAGTGCTCGGGTCCGTTCAAAAATATGACATCCGTCACCTTCAATCTCCCTTGCAAGGGCACATAGATATTTTTTCGGATGAAACTGAGCCTGGTTGTCGAAACGAATAGAACCGTATGTCTTGAAAGGCAGAGGTAATTCTTCCCTGAACGAAGCCGGAAGCCCCAGACTTTTTGCTGCTTCGATTTCGTTCAGGATTTTTCCTGTAGATTCTTTCGAACCTGCGTAAACATACGCAGGCTTACGAGCAAAATCGCAAGCTATATTTCTCGAACCTATTATAGAGGCTATTTTCTCTATTGCCGCCTGATTGGATTCCGCGTATTGTTTTGCCTGTCTCCTTCCAAACTTTGAGAGCAGGTAATCATAGATTAGATGATGCTGGGAAGTAACTTTTGCTGTTGTATGACCTGTTACCCCATCAAGGATCTTATCCGCTTCAATCACCGCAATAGATAAAGTTCCTGCTTCCTTTAAGAGGAAAGCAGTCGTGATTCCCACTATTCCCCCACCTAAAATTGCCACATCTACACGTATCTCCCCTGAGAGAGAAGAATAATTAGATTCCGGAGTAGTTGCTATCCAGTAGGATTCTGCCCTGCCAGGCAGAATGTAATCATTTTCTGTTTGTGCTGCCATGATTCCACCGTTCTGGTCAGCAGGTGATCCTTACTGACTTGATCATCTATGTACCGCCCCCTATCCAGAGATCACCATAAACTGACTTTCTCTCATAAGATCCCTGTTAATTTACTCCCAACTGCTTTTATGAATAGAAATTATCAAATTATCTAATTAGGTATTATAAAAATCAATACTAATATCAGCTCAGGTATTACCAATTTAATTAAGGTCAACATGTACAATTGGGGTGGCAAAAAAATGGTAAAATAAGGAGATATTGGTGCGTTGCTCAGTTTGGTAATAGTAGACGATGTTAGTGTTTGTGCACAAACAACTGGAACAAATGCCACTAACATTTATCCCGAATCTTGAACATGAGACTCAATAGATCAATATATCCCAAAATGCGAAGATGCTCTTTTACTGGTAACATTCGGGATAAGGAAGTTTGTCAAATATGCTACACGATGACTGTGGAGGTTTATGTGAGATACATTGGACTTTTTGTTGATATGAATTTGTAAATAAAAGAAAACTTTTTTATTATCGAACTACTAATACAATAAAAAATATTACTCATTTATCTTATTTATAGCTTATAGATTATTTTAAAATTACCCCCATAATTTATACACACTTATATATTTAAAAATTAAAATATAATATTTAATTGTGAGGTTCCTTTTCAAGTAAATTAAAACGTTTTACCACAAAGAAAAATTCTGAGGGGAATATGAATAAAAAAATGGAGCAATTTCCTGCAGGGAATCCAAATCCAGTTCTTAGTTTAAAAAAGGATGGAACTGTTATTTACTCAAATAAGGCAGGAGAGCCTTTATTGCACGAATGGGGCCTAAGAGTTGGAGAAAAACCACTTTCGAGTATTATCGATCTTGTACAAAGGGTAATCTCCCGAAATAGCCCTGAGAAAATGGAAGTTATAGTAGGAAATAGGGTGTACTTGGTCGTGTTTCATCCCTTACTCGAACAAGATGTGTGAACATTTCAGGGTTCGATATAAGTGACCAGACAGACCTTGAACGAAAACTTAGAGAAAGTGCAGAAAACCTTAATGAAGTTCAAAAAATGGCTCATATTGGAAATTGGGAATGGGATATTGCTAATGATAAAGCATACTGGTCAGATGAAATGTATCTTATTTTCAAACGTGATCCTAAGAAATTAGCACCATCTTTAAAGGGATATTTAAGTTATATTCATCCCGAAGACTTGGACTTCTACTGCAAAGCTAATGATCATACCAGAAAAGTATGTACTTCTGGGTTAGATTTTAGAATTATTTTAGCAAATGGAGAAGAACGTACTCTCCACATTAAATCTGATTTTATTTTTAATGATGAAAATATCCCTATTCGAGTAAAAGGAATAATTCAGGATATTACTGAACGTAAAAAAATTGAAGATGCTTTAATAAAAACTGAACTTGTCCGAAAAAAAGAGATTCACCATAGAATTAAAAACAATCTGCAAGTGATCTCATCACTACTCGATCTTCAAGCTGAAAAATTCAAAGACAAAAAGAATATAGAAGACTTAAAAGTTATTGAAGCTTTCAAAGAAAGCCAGGATAGAGTAATTTCAATGGCTCTAATACATGAAGAACTACATAATAGTAGAAATTCCGAAGTAATAGATATTTTTTCTTACATTAAAGGACTAACCGATAATCTTTTCCTAACCTATAGGCTCGGTAATAATGATGTCAATTTGGATTTGGATATAGAAAGAGACATTTTCTTTAATATGGACGTAGCTGTTCCATTAGGTTTAATCATCAATGAACTTGTATCCAATTCTCTTAAATATGCATTTATCGATAGAGATAGTGGAGAAATCGTAATTAAACTCCAAAGAAAGGAAAATAGAGAATGCAGAATAGAAGGTTATGAGAATACCACTTTCATTCTAACCTTTTTGGACAACGGAGTTGGCATTCCTGAATACCTTGAAATTAAAGATTTAGATAGCCTCGGACTCCAGCTTGTATCCACTCTCATAGACCAGCTAGAAGGAGAACTAGAGTTGAAAAGGGATAATGGGACTGAGTTCATTATTAGGTTTGCTGTGCAAGAGGAATTTAACAGGACATCTGAGACAGTCCTGCAATTGGTTGATAATGATTAAGTAGCCAGATTAATAACGCTTCTTGGATACGAAAGGACAGCCAGTATGTAAGCCAGGTAAGGCAATATCTTATCTTATCTTATCTTATCTTATCCTGAACGATCGATGCATTAGATTGCTTCGCATCCCACTTATCAACCAGAGTATTAAGTGAGCTCTATTATATGTTGGAATTATTACGCTTACTGTCGGTTTCTTGGATTCCATTAAGACCTCTTCTCTATTTTCATAATTTTCAAAATTTTTTATTAAAAAACTGATCAATTGAAAAGAATTAGAAATAAATTAACATTCCAAATATGTTTAAATATTAAATATGTGCTTATTCAAAACTTCAGATATTACCACCTGCAAAAAAAGATACTTTTGTCCGAAAACAATTAGTTTATGAAGTAATTAATATAAGTCAAAATGATTAGGCAATAAAGCTTTTTAAAGCGATTGAGTAAAGGGTTCTAATAATTGAAATCACTGTCTGTTAATTGAAATCACTGTATGTTACAGATTACAAAATAAGGGATATAAAAAGAAGCTTACTGAGTGATGAATTATTAAAAAAGGAATTTTGACCGGGGTGCAGGTACATAGGTTTTTTTGTAATCAATGCGGTGGTAAAACGATAATCTTCTTTTTCCATGCACTCCTTTGTCCCTTTATTGAGCTGATTCGCCAGGACAGTGCTGCTCTAGGCAAAACATACCGATTCCATACAGCCAGTTTGATCTTCTGCTGTTCAAAGATTACACTCCAGAAGTTAACCTACAAAACAAGTATGTTAAGTCCTACCAGACTGAACCCCATATCCTCATTGTTATTTATCTTCAGCTACTTTGGTAAAGAACGCATGCATTATAAAGACAGTATTAAATTTATTTTTGAGATATCCTTATTATATTTCTTTTGATATTACCTTTATATTAAAAGAATTTCGGTGATGAGAATTTAAGGGAAGTGGGGATGAAAGATGAAAAATAGATTAGAAATAGACTGGGAAAGAGTTGGAACTCTATACAACGAAGGGCTTACTGATCGAGCAATTGGTAAAAAATTCAAATGCGGATATCGCCCAATCTATGCGTGGAGACATGAGAACAACCTACCGGCAAATCATATAGGCAGGAAACAAATAGCCAACGGCGTTCTTATTGGAGTTGGAGTGGCAGCAGCTGGTTATGTGATTTATAAAAAAGTAAAAGGGAAAAGAGATGATTAATATTTTTGAATGATTTTATTGATGTAAATTCTTCTCTTGTCGTTTACTTATTTTTTGAAAGAATTCCTGTGCTTTTTTCAGCTCGTTTGTAGATCTGACTATATAAGGATTTGAGGTGGCAGGAAGAAAGAAGCGAGTAGACCCAATAAAGAGATTGCTATCATTCCCCACAAAGATCTTTTTATCCCATCAATCCTGGCGATTTCATTAATTCTCAGGAGTTCCTGAGTAATATCAGGAGGAGCTCCTTGAAGAATACTTTCCAGTTGTTCGTTGCTCAAAAATTGCACGTTTTGTTCTACTGCTAATGTTGCATCTTCTTTAACAGAATCTGGTAAAACTGTACTCTGGCCGATAAGGACAGCAGCTTCCGAAGCAAGCCCGGCAAGAAGGATAGAGCCCATTAGAGCTGTTCCGATAGACATGCCGAGATTTTGTGAAGTGTTCATAAGGGCAGCGGTTTCACCCGTCCTTTCGGGACTTACCTGTGATAAGACCAGATTCATGATTTGAGATGCTATAAGCCCGCCGCCTATGCCTACTAGAGCAAAACCAATAAATATTGGCATTCCTTTGACCGTCACATCAATTTTTTCATTAACCAGAAGCAGACCGGCAGTAAATATAAGCAAACCTGCTTGAATAATACGCCTTGGAGGAATTGAAATTGCAAGCCTGGACGCAGCCATTGAGGCAATTAAGAGCGGTATGGAAAGAGGGAGGTAGATTAAACCTGTTTGCATTGCATTAAGTCCCAGAACAATTTGAAGGAACAGAGCCATACTGAAGAGAAAACCGGCAAAAAGGGTGTTCTGTACCATCTGAACAAAAAGACCTGACCTTATTTTACGATTTCTCAGCACATCAAGCCTTACAAGCGGGGACTTTCCAAGAGCAATAAGATGACGCTCCCATAGGGCAAAAGTAAGCAATATTAGAATTCCGCCTGCAATAAACACAGGGGTAGGAGAAAGCCCAAAAGGAGCGATTTCGATCCCTCCTATTACAAAAGTATGGCGTGCTTTCCACCACCCATATGTCCCTGCTAGCAAGATTCCAAAAACAAAAAGCCCGAGTCCCAGAGCTGATAGGATAGCTCCTGCTATATCCAGCTTGGGCCGTTCTCCTGATTCAAGGGGTGCATCAAGAATAGACCTGCTGATCAAAAGAACTATGATCACTATAATTACCTCCCCGGCAAAGGCAAGCCTCCAGGTGTATTCAGTTGTCAGCCAGCCTCCTATAATCGGACCGAGTGCTATTGCACTTGCCCCAATTCCCCCGAGTATCCCATAGGCAAAAGCGCGATCAGCACCGCTATAATTCGAGGTAACAAGTGTCTGGACCGAGGGCATCACAAGCGTTGCTCCAAGTCCTTCAAGGATTGCCCAACCAAGAACTAATACAGCTATACTTGGACT
>JAUPKV010000258.1 GCA_030837265.1 Methanobacteriota archaeon | reverse complement strand
GCATGGGAACTACGATGGTGCTCCTTCAGATGAAAGTGTTTGGGAAGATGGAGGTGACTCGTACCTAGTATATAGGGGCGGTAGCTGGATCCGCAGTGCTAGGGACTGTCGTTCAGCTTCTCGCGACAGAGTCGGCCCTAGGAACTGCAATGACTACTTAGGCTTTCGCCTCTTGAGGGAAGTATAGCTTCATATTTCTTTAGCACTTTACGACAGTGCTTTTTATAATCTGGATTCTGGATACCTTTGAACGAAGCAATCGGAAATATCGTCTTCGATCTATTTTCCTGTGTCAACCTAAAAAGTAAAGTATATATTGGTAAGTGATCATCAAAATTTAAATATGTGAGGCTGCTGGTAGATGGAAGATGACCCTGAAACATCCGATTTTCATATAATTATAGAATCTGAGGAAGTCGATAATTCTACTGATTATTGGCAAAAACAATGCTCTGTTCTTTATTGTGAACTCCATAAAAACTTGATTTCTGGTTATGTAGAGCCGGTAACTTCTGAATGTGAAAATGGCGAAAAGGCAGATGTAGATACTTTATTTCATATTCTCTTGGCAAGCGGCATAACATTAAAAGCGTTCGACAGAATGTTTGATGTGTTAAAAACCTGGTTAGAATACAGAAATTCAGCAAAAGTCACACTAAAATATGAAGATGGCAGTACAATAGAATTAACACACCGGACTAAATCGGAAGCTCTTAAGTTGATGGAAAAGCACCAGCAGAGAAATAAAGAGTAAATGCCATGACTGGAAGAAAAATTGGACTCTCAATAGGTATAAACGATTATTCAGATCCTAAGCTCTCGAATTTGCACTTTGCAAAAAAAGATGCAGAAGAAATGAGAACTGTTCTTCTGAATCCTGATATCGGGAGATTTGATGAAATTATTCCTTTTGTTAATGAAACGAAATATAATGTAAAAAAAGGAATCGAAAAATTATTGCTAAAAGATGCAACTTTTGATGACCTTGTTCTCATCTATTTTTCCGGGCATGGAAAGCAGGATTCTAAATTTGAACTGAATTTGCTTCTCAAGGATACGGAAACGGATTATTTGCTGTCTACTGCTTTACATTATAATTTCATCACATATTGTATTGAGCAGTCAAAGTGCAAAAAAGTTGTTATAATTCTTGATTGTTGCCATAGTGGGGCTGCTGGCATAAAAGGGGATGTTTTAAAAACGCTTTCTGAGACTTCCGGTTCAGGTACATTCATACTTTCGGCCACTACTGGATCTAATCTGGCAAAGGAAGTTCCGGAACTTGAAAATGGAATTTTCACATATTTTTTACTTGAAGGGCTGAGGAAGGGGGATGCTGATCTCGGTGGTGACGGTCTAATAGACATTCTTGAACTGTATGAATATGCCTCAAAAAAATGTAACGATGAGTATTCTCAGGTTACTACGATCACAAATAAATTTGAAGAAAGAATTGTTATCGGGAAGAACCCTTTAAAAATTAGAGCAAACGAATATGAATTGAAAAAAAGCAGGCTACTTGAAGAGTTTATTTCCCAACTTTCTCCTCGTATACTTGACGAATCTCTGACAATTCTAAGAAAAAATTATGAGAAACCTTCTTCTCTTGAAAAAGTCGAAGTCGATATACATAGACTGCTTGAGTCTTTCCTAGAAGGTGAACTCTCTGTTGAGAATTATAGCATAGCCGTACAGCATCTGAAAGGAATTAGTATAAAAGCTCCAATTCTTCAAAGTGATAGCAACCGGAATATCTTGAAACCTGGAGTTCCAAATATTCGGAATATAAGAATCAATGAAGCGTCTGGAATACAAGAAATTCCCAAAACTTTCACCAGCCCTTCTACAGGTATGAAATTCGTATTGATTCCAGCTGGAAAGTTCACGATGGGTTCGCCTTTGGAAGAGCAGGGCAGGTATGATGATGAAGGTCCAGCTCACCAAGTAACAATTAAAAACTCTTTCTATATGGGTAAATATCCGGTCACTCAAAAAGAGTGGAAGGAAGTTATGGAAAATAATCCTTCAAACTTCAAGGGTACATATCGGCCTGTAGAATGCGTTTCTTGGGAGGACGTTCAAGAATTTGTTAAAAAACTGAATGAAAAAGAAAGCACTGATAAATATCGTTTACCTTCAGAAGCTGAATGGGAATATTCCTGCCGAGCCGGTACACAAACAAGGTATTCTTTTGGTGATGATAAGTCAAAACTTAATGAATATGCGTGGTATGGTAATAATTCAGGTTCTGAAACTCATCCTGTCGGTTATAAAAAACCTAACTCCTGGGGTCTTTATGATATGCATGGGAATGTCTGGGAATGGGTTCAGGATAAATGGCATAATAATTACAATGGTTCCACCTTTGATGGTGGTGCCTGGGAAGATGGAAATGACTCCGGCCGGGTAGATCGGGGCGGTAGCTGGTACGGCGACACTAGGAACTGCCGTTCAGCGAACCGTCGCAGGAGCCACCTTGGGTATCGCGGCAACATTCTGGGCTTTCGCCTCTTGAGGAAACTCTAAACTTTATTCTTTTCCGTCCTTGTGAAAAAGCCGCACCGAAGGCGAGGGACAAGACAGATCAAAGATGGAATTTCCGGTTTCTTTGGCTCCTACCCCTTTAAAATTTCTCCAACAACTCTTGCCATCAATAAGTCCTCTTGAGCGCAGCGAAAAGGACAGCGTACTCCCGAGGCGCAATTCGGGAGGCACAACTCTACTGTAAAAAGAATTCTACAGTAACACTTATACATGAATCCTCTCTTATATCCACTTCATGAAACAGGATATGTCAAGTGCCGACGTTGCTGCAGTCGTTGCCGAGCTGTCAGCGGGTCCTAAATCCATTATTGATGCGAAGGTAGGAAAGATCTACCAGCCAGCCAGTGGGGAGATCCGCATCAACCTTTACGTTTATCACCATGGCAGGGACAACCTGGTTATTGAGGTTGGGAAGCGCATCCATCTAAGTAAAAACTTCAGGGTAAGCCCCACGCTTCCACAGGCTTTTCCAATGCTGCTTAGAAAATACCTGTCTGGGGGCAGGATCATGTCTGTAGAGCAGCACGACTTTGACAGGATCGTGAAAATCGGGATCGAGAGGGCAGGAGTCAGAAATACTCTTATTGTGGAGCTTTTTGCTCGGGGAAACTTGCTTATTGTTGATTCGGAAAACAAGATTATCCTGCCCATGAATCCTGTGACTCTGAAGGACAGGCGGCTTCGGAGTGGGGAAATTTACGAGTTGCCGGTGGCACAGATGAGTCCGGTAGAGGCTAAGGTTTCTGACCTTATGGAGGCTTTTTCCAGATCTACGGCTGATATTGTCCGGACGATTGCCACAAGATTCAATCTGGGGGGAGTTCTGGCAGAAGAAGTTTGTGTCAGGGCAGGAATTGATAAATCAAAGTCTGCAAAGGAAGCAACTGAAGAAGACGCTGCCGGACTCTGCAGTGCTATGCAGGAACTCTTTTCTCCGCTCTTCAGTGGGAGGGTGGCAGGTAAGAGAGAGGAAAAAACAGAACCCGGAATTGAACCTGAGGCTGAAATTGGACCCGAGGCTGAAAT
>JAUPKV010000257.1 GCA_030837265.1 Methanobacteriota archaeon | reverse complement strand
CCCGAGTTCCGCTTCCCGAGTTCCGCTTCCCGAGTTCCGCTTCGGGAGCACGGTGTCCTTTTCGGTCGCTATGCTCCCTCAAGAGGACTAATTTTCAGATTGTTATCATTGCGTCTGCCGATGTTGTAATAGATATAAATGATTTTTTATTATGTATCTATTTTAAAATCAAACAGTATAATTAATTCTTATGATATGGAAATTAGAATTAGCTTAATCTCATTATTATACATATAGGCATATAACTATTCCTTTTCATGTTCACCTGTATAAATTTCCTCCGCGAGTTTCGCTTCGGAACTTAAAAATTTATGATTTTTCTTTTAGTTGCGATTACTTCGAAACTGAAGGAAGTGAAGAGTTTGGACGATTATTGAAAAATAGGATATCAAAGTTAAGCTGCAAAATTTGGGTGAGAAGGGAGACTCAGAAATTTAAGGGAGACTCGGAAATTTAAGGGAGACTTGGAAATTTAAGGGAGACTCAAAAATTTATTATTAGCTGATTTTCTTCGGTATAGGTCAGAAAAAGTTCAGCTACATCTTTTGAACAAATAAATTCGATCCCCGGAATTAATTCTTCTTTCTTGAGCCCTATCATGTCTGAGGCTAGTTGACAGCACCGAAACTCCACTCCTATTTCGATGCATTCCTGAACAGTCGCATCATATTTGGGCGCTCCTCTTGTTTTGTCTTTTTTCGCAAGCATCACTCCCATAGGTCCCCATAAAATCACCAGTACTTTGAGTCCCTTACTCCGGTAATACTTTGCAAATTTGAGAGTTTCCTGCGGGCTGGTGCTCTCATACACCATATTTTTAAGCAGTAGTAATACCTTTTCGACTTTTGTCATAAGAACTCCAGGTCTAAATGATACATTTCTGAAACAGATTACCTAGATGTATATAAAGTTTCACATTGAAAAAGTACAATTTCAAAGTTCATCAATTTAATTTTCGGTTTTTATTTTGTATTTCCGTTCTCCTTTATCAATGTAATCAAATAAACTCTAAGAATTTATATTTCCTGCCTTTCCAATTCCTGTACCCAGAACGCCAGAAGTTCAAGTAAGTTTTTTATACAGACCTCAGATATTATAACTATTCTACTCTCCAATTGCCGAAGTATTTATATACATACAAATTTTATAACTATAGTTATTATATAACTAATCAGGAGAGTGGTGAGTGATGGTGTCAACCGATACTAATCAAGATAGTGTCACAAGAAAAAACTTCTCTAAAAATCTTACTGATGATCAAAATTCAGAAGCAAAAGAAATGAACTGGATAACAGAAGACATTCCGGTCACTATATTCAGAGCTTCATATGGATCATCAGGAACCACTATACATTACTTGAGTAATAATGTTGAAGAACTTACCGGATATTCCAAAACGGAGTTCATAAATAAGAAAATAAATTTAGACGATATTATTTTACCTGAAGATGTTCAAAACTATTATAAAGCTAAGCAGAAAGCAATTAGAGACAAAACTTTACTTAAAGTTGAATTCAGGCTCAAAAAAGCTAACGGTAAAACGGCATCTGTTCAGGAACAATCTCATCCGGTTTTTGATGATAAAGGAAATGTAATTTACATCGAAGGAATATTTTTAGATATCACTCAGGAAGAAAAAAAATATGAAGAATATCAAAGGTTAATTATAAGCAGGACAGCAAAACCTTTGTTAGTGTATTTTGTGGATAATTCTAAAAAAATTAAGCACATTAACAACTACTTTGTAGAAATCTGCAATGCCAGGAGTGCCGAGAATTTAATAGGGCTTTTTCCTCACGATATTATAGAAAGCAGCACTTTGGTGCGTGATGCCTCTAAATATAAATCGGTTGCTGAAGAAGTATTGGATACTGGGAAAGCTGTCCAAAACCTGGATGGATATATAAAGTTTAAGGGTGCAGACAGACAAATATATGTGTTGGTTTCTTGTTTACCAATAAGAAATGAGGCTGGAACGATGTTAGGCAGCCTTATGGTTTTAACCGATTTGACGAAAATCAAAGATAAAGAAAAAGAAATTCAGGAACTTTTAAATTATACCAATACATGTTTGAAAGAACTTGGGGAAGGCATTAAAAAAGTTGGTGAAGGAGATCTTGAAGTACAGTTAAGCAAAATCAAGGATGATGAATTCGGAAAAACCTTCGATGAGTTCAACCGGATTGTTATTAACCTGAAATCAGTTATTGAGAGTACTTTGAGAGATATGACTTTTACTATGGAAGAAGCACGACAGGCAGAAGAAGCCTCAAATCAAATGAATATAGGCATGCAGCAGATTTCTACAGCTTCCGAGCAGATCTCAACAGGTGCTGAAAACCTATCAAGGTATGCAAGTTCAGCGGCCACCGACGTAAAAGCTTCTCAGGATATATTTAAAAAACTCAGTGAATCCTCAAATAAGTCTGCCAATTATGCTTCACAGGCAGGCAAAAACAGTGAGGAGACACAAGCTCTTGCGAATCTGGCTCTGGATGATGTAAAACAATTTGTTGATGAGATCTCGAAACTCGGAAGCATTGTGCAATCACTGGATAGCGCTGTCAATAATATCGGCACCGTTACAGGGAAAATAAAATCAATCGCCGACCAGACCAACCTACTGGCATTAAATGCAGCAATCGAAGCTGCAAGGGCTGGTGAGCACGGGAGAGGATTTGCTGTTGTCGCTGACGAGGTCAGGAAGCTAGCTGCAGATTCCAGGAAAAGCACCGATGATATAAATGGAATCGTTACAAGCGTGCAAAAAGAAACAATAAAAGTGACAGGAGCCATAGACAAAGCACAGGTAGGTGCCGGAACAGTAAACAAAAATATTGCACAATCTATAAGTAAAATTCATGAAGTTGCCAGTGCGATTAATACCATAAATTCCATGTTAACCGAACTCGACAAACTTGCAGAAGAAGGTTTAGTGAAGATTGAGAGTATCGATAAAAGTATAAGTGAAGCAGCCTCAACTGCAGAAGAAAATGCTGCCAGCAGTGAAGAAACTTCAGCTGCCATTCAAGAACAAACTGCTGCACTGCAGCAAGTAACCAGTTCTGCACAGAATGTTAACATGCTTGCCCGAAAAACAGTAGATACACTTACGAAAGAGTTCAAAATCTCGGCAGAATCAAAGGACAGTAAACAATCTGTCAGAAAACAGCAAAAACCCGAAAGAAAAGGAAGTCAAAAAGCATATTAAAAGTATTTTTGGCCTTTTGAAAGAGCCAATGGAAAAAACAATTCCATTGGCTCAAATTTCAGTTTTAGAACCTGGTGAATGCTTATTTTCTCTAAGTCTACTTTTGCGATCCTAATGTTATAGTATCGACAAAGTAAGATTAACTCAAAGGTAATAGAATTTTATGTGACAGTAAATTCGAGTATATAAAACATATGTATAAAATCAGATTTGCTAAATAATGGCAAAATTTTCGCAATAGTCAACAGATACTAAATTTATTTTTAAATTCTTAAGCACCCAAGTGTATTAAAATATTTAATAAGTTTTATATATATAGAGGGGTAAAAATCAACCTATAGATTTAAATACTTATTATAATTATAACATTAGTTAATATATAACTCATTAGGGAGAGTGGTGAAATACGTCCTCAACAGCTACTGATTTAGATAAATCTATGCCGAGTAACTCATCAAAAAACTTGGTTGGAAATCTAAATTTAGATGCAAAAGAAAAAAACTGGATAATAGAAAATCTTCCGATAACTGTTTTCAGAATATCAAATAAGTCATCGTGGGGAATTGAATACATAAACGAAAATGTGGAAAATATGACCGGATATTCAAAAAAAGATTTTTTATCCAGAAAATTATCCTGGCTCGCTATAGTATTTAAAGAGGATATCCCGAAAATCGAAAAAAGCTTAGATAAAGCAAAGAAAAATAAGACTTCCTATCAAGTTGAATACAGGATTAAAACATCCAAAGGCAATACAGTTTACATTCTTGAGAAAGGCCATTCGGTACAAGATGATAGAGGGAATCTTGCTTTTATCGAAGGAGTATTCGTAGACATAACGGCTGAAGTAAAAAGAAGAGAGGATTCTCAGAAAATTCTTATAAACAGCATACCCAAACCGTCAATTGCATGGTATGTGGATATGTCCGGAAAAGTAGTGCATACAAATGATTACTTCTTAAAGGTCCACAATTTCAAAAGCGTAGAACAAGCCGTCGGCATGAAAGTAGATGATTTTTTAGAGACAGAAAATAATCGCAAAACAATTACTGAACAGGTATTGGAAAGCGGAAAAGCGGTTATTAGCCTAGAGGCGTATGGAAAATTTAAGGTTTTAGATAAACCGATTTTTGCTATACTTTCATCAGCACCGATAATTGATGATTCAGGTTCCATGATGGGTGTTCTCACAACTGTAACTGATTTAACAGAATTAAAAAATAAAGAAAAAGAAACTCAGGATTTTTTAGACTATGCAAACATCTGTCTGAAAGATCTTGATGTCGGTTTAAAGAAAGTAGGGGGGGGAGATCTAGAAGGATCTCATGTTAAAAAAATTAAAGATGATGAATTCGGAAAAATTTATGATGTATATAATAAGTTCATAATAGAACTGAAATCCCTTATTGAAAATGCCCTGGATGATATGAATCAGACTCTGGAAGAGGCTAAGAAAGCAGAAGAAGCCGCCAAACAGATGAACATCGGCATGCAGCAGATTTCAACAGCAGCTGAACAGATCTCAACCGGGGCAGAGAACCTTTCAAGATATGCAAGCACTGCATCTTCTGATGTAAAAGCTTCACAGGAAATTTTTAAAAAGCTTACCCAATCTTCTCATAAATCTTCCAATTATGCCTCACAGGTAGGCAAAACCAGTGAGGAAGCCCAGGGCCTTGGAAATCTGGCTCTGGAAGAACTTGGACAATTTGCTGCAGATGTTTCCAAACTTGGAAACATCGTTCAGTCACTGGATAGTGCGGTCGATAATATCGGCACAGTTACGGGGAAAATAAAATCAATTGCTGACCAGACCAATCTTCTGGCATTAAATGCGGCAATTGAGGCTGCACGTGCCGGGGAGCACGGAAGAGGGTTTGCTGTGGTTGCCGATGAGGTCAGAAAGCTTGCAGCGGATTCGAGGAAAAGCACGGATGATATTAACGGAATAGTTACGAGTGTCCAGAAAGAAACGAAAAAAGTTACGGAAGCAATTACCAAATCCCAGGCAAGTGTCGAAACCGGTAACAAGAATATTAAGCAGGCTCTTAGTAAAAGTCATGAGATAGTTGAAGCAGTTAACACAATAAATAGAATGCTGGCTGAACTGGACAAACTAGCAGATGATGGCCTTGCAAAAATCGATAGTATTGATAAAAGCATAAGTGAAGCAGCTTCAACAGCCGAAGAAAATGCAGCTAGTAGCCAGGAAACTTCTGCTGCTATTCAAGAACAGACAGCTGCACTACAGCAAGTCAATAGTTCGGCGGAGAACGTTAGTGACCTTGCACAGAAAACCGTAGACATGCTGTTAGAAAATTTCAAAGTCTCTACAGAATCAAAGAGCAATCAACAATCACAGGGAAAAAGAAAAAATTTGAGAGAAAGGTAATCAAAGATATAGAAAATTGACATTGATCGTTGAGTGGGGATATGGAATGCTAATATTCTTGGTACCCTTTCGAGGTGATTATGCATGAGTTATCACAGTCAAATTGTAAACGTGGACAGTACCATACAGGTAATTGTCTTTAATCTTGGTGAAGAACGGTATGGGGTCGAAATTTCTCAGGTGAAAGAGATCATACTGCCTACTCAGATTACTAGAATTCCTAACGTACCAAGTTACATTGAGGGAGTCTTAAACCTGAGAGGTCAAATAGCAGCAATTATCAATCTCAGAAAAAGGCTTGGAAAAGAGTCGAAAAAAAATGATGAGAATACAAGGATCATTGTAATTGAGTTAAACGATGCCATCGTAGGTGTAATGGTTGACAGCGTTAGCGAAGTTAAATACCTGTCTTCCAAGAACATAGAGGAGATACCCCGGTTCTTAGCTCTAAAAGACGATTCCAAGTTTTTGAAAGGAGTAGGAAAACTTGAGGATGGGCTTCTGACATTGATGGACCTGAAAGAATTGTTCAGTGACGATGAACTCAAGGAGATAACAGGATGAGCAGTAAAGTCCACCTTAGAACTCCTGCAAAAATTTACAATGAAGGATGGGTGGATACGGAACTTGTAGTAACCAATGAAAGCTTATTCATCGGGAAGCAGAAAATATCCCTTGGAGAAATAGAAGACCTGGAAGATATTGAAAAAGAAGGTATCAGGTGTATCCAGATAAAAAACGATAAAAAACTAATACTTCAACTTCCAAAAAATATTCATCAGCAGGTCTTCCGATTTATTGCATTTAACCTTAAAGCAGATAAATTTGCAGTATATTTCCTGGCGTCTGCTACTGTTGGTGGGGTGGTGTCAGCCACTGTTCAGTGGGAAAAAGGATATTTTAGTGTAACGGATGAAGGGCTGTGGTTTTTGTCATCAAAATATCAGCAGAGGATTCCTATTGATAACCTGGGGTCCATAAAAAAAGATATGAGGGATGTAGGCGGGAAACAGAGAATGGTTCTTGTCCTTTCTCACGTTGAAAAAAGTAACGTAGTAACAAGCCTTGTCTTATGTCCGGAAAGTACATTAGAAATGCTTGAAAGCTACTTGATGCGGGTTTTTGAGAGACATAAACCTGCAATCAGCCTGTCCGAGAATGAGAAGCAAATTCTTACATTGATATATTCCGGATTGGACTTTGCGTCAATTGAAAATATGATAGGAATATCAACAGATGAACTTAATGAATATTATGATCGTCTTGTTAATGCAGGACTAGCTAAGGTTGTAAAAATTAGAAAAGAAATTGAATTGACGCCACGTGGCGTCAGCATGGTTGATAAAATTTCTAAAGGGTAATTTTGTGGGGGATTCGTATGGCTAAGGTATTGATCGTTGATGATACGGCTTTTATGAGAAAACTACTTAAAAACATACTTTTTGGGGCCGGATTTGATATAGCCGGCGAGGCTGAAAACGGAAAGCAAGCAGTAGAGCTGTATAAAGGTCTTAAGCCCGATGTAGTCACCATGGATGTAGTCATGCCTGAAATGACAGGAATTGATGCATTAAAACAGATAAAATCTGTCGATAAAGATGCTAAAATAGTGATGTGCACTGCAGTCGGGCAAGAAAAAATAGTAAAAACCGCTATAAAATTGGGAGCAAGAGGCTATATAATAAAGCCCTTCCAGGCACCAAAGGTTATAGAGGAAATAAAAAAAGTTGTTGGTGAATAAATTTGGGGGTAGCATGATCAGGACTCTAATAGTTGATGATTCTGCTTTCATGAGGATGTCAATTAGAAACATGTTAGCCTGCGACCCGGACATAAGAGTAATTGGAGACGCTCCTAATGGAAAGGAAGCTATAGATAAATCAAAATCATTACGTCCTGATATAATTATAATGGATGTTAACATGCCAGTTATGGACGGGCTAACAGCTGTAAAGACAATCATGAATACAAATCCGGTTCCAATAGTAATGTTTAGCACCTTAACGAAAGAAGGCTCAAAAGAAGCTTTAGAAGCTTTGCATCTCGGAGCAATTGATTTTGTGACAAAACCTGAGAGTAACCATAAAATAAATGAAATCGAGAAGGAGCTAATAAACAAAGTAAAAAATATCCACGGATCAAATCCTAGCATACTTAGAATACTGAATTTGAGGAAGTTTAAAGGGGAAGTTGTTAAAGGAAAGTGGAAGTGTTCAGGGGACTTTGGTGTCCTTATAGGTTCTTCTACTGGTGGCCCTTCTTCTCTCGAACAGATAGTTCCAAGGCTTCCCGGAGATTTACCTGCGGCTGTATTTATTGTTCAGCATATGCCGGAAGGAAATTTTTGCGGACAACTGGCAGAAAGACTGAACTCTTTGTCTGAACTTGAAGTTAAGGAAGCTAGCAATAATGAAAGAATCAAAAATGGGGTCGTTTATCTAGCTCCCGGTGGCTACCACATGCAGGTTAAAAAGGCTCTGGATGTAATTAGAATAAAACTGGTAAAAAGTCAGCCTGTTCATGCTGTGATGCCAGCTATCGATGTAACAGCTGAAAGTATTGTGAATGTATACGGGAAAAATATAGTTGGCTCTATTCTTACAGGCATGGGTGTAGATGGAGCTGATGGATTTAAAATAATTAGGGATGCAGGTGGTTCTACGATAGCATGCAGTGAGGATACCTGCATCATTTTCGGAATGCCAAAAGCTGCGATAGAGAATAATGCAATTGACATTGTAAAACCACTTTTCCATATTCCTGAAGAAATCGTGAGCAGATTGGAGGTGAAGTGTAATGGACACTGATATGGCAGCTTATAAAGATGACTTTCTTCAGGAACTTTATGAGTGCCTCGATATATACAATCAATCTTTCGTTGACCTGGAAAACGGAGACAGCGATGCAGTTAATGAAATTTTCAGAGTCACGCATACGATAAAAGGAATGGCTGGATTTCTCCGATATTCGTCACTTGAAAGTTTATGCCACAGTATGGAAGAAGTTCTTGGTGGGATAAAAAACGGAGATATAGAGATAGATGGTGATTTAATTGACATCATGCTTTCAGCAGTGGACAAAATTACAGAGATGGTTAGAAAAATTGAAAGCGAAGACAATGATAAAGTAAACATAGAAGACCTTCTGAAAGCATTTAATAGCTATAGAACAACCGGGGAGAGAAAACAGGACATTTCTCGCACTCAAAAGCCAGTGTTAAACAATACTAAGCCTCCTCAAGTGACAAATATACAAACGTCAAAAAGCGAAATTTCTTCCGAATCAGGATCAAATAATGATCAGCAAACTGAAAATGCTCCCGGACAGGAAGATAAACTTATTTTGGATGTAGATCTTACAGCTGATTGTGTAGCTAAGAGTTTGAGAGCAGCACTTGTTATAGAATCTTTAAAGGACATATGTAAAGTATCTAAAACAATACCGGATGAAGATGAGATGGAGGGAAGTTTCAACGGTCACTTTACAGTGTTCCTTTCAGGAGATCGCGAAGAAGTTGAAGAATTAATGGATCGAATTTCGGAAATCGAAAAATTCAGTATTACAAGTAATGAAAAAGCTGACAATTCTGATTTAGTATTAGAAGAGAAAGAAGAGAATCAGACGAACACCTCAGAAAATGAATTGGTCCCGGAATCCCAGTTAGAGGAAGATCAGATTTTAAAAGAAAACTTAGAAGCACGTCCTGTTCAGAACTCGAACCTGCAGAAAATGCCGAAAGCAGAAAAGTTAGAACTTGATTCAAACTTCTCTCCTCCAGAATCGGAAAATTCCAAAAATGTGTCTTCTGATACAAAAAGAAATGAAACTATTCGAGTAAGTATTGCAAACCTTGACAAAATAATGAACCTTGTTGGTGAGCTTGTAATCAACAAAGGCCGTCTACTGCAAATAGCTCAGCAACATAATATTCCGGAGTTAAATGAAGCTACCGGAACTCTGGACAAATCAATCTCAAGCTTACAAAATGAAGTAATGCGAACAAGGATGGTAAGAATTGAACGAGTATTTAGCAAGTTTCCGCGGATGGTAAGAGATTTAAGTAGAAAACTTGACAAAAATATTGATTTTGCCATTGAAGGTGAGGATACAGAGCTAGACAGAACGATTTTAGACGAGATTAGCGATCCTCTGGTTCATCTTGTAAGAAATGCTGTTGACCACGGCGTAGAAGCTCCACAAGAGAGACTTAAAAATGGAAAAAGTTCAACCGGCCGTATTTTACTCTCTGCGAGAAGAGAGAAAAATAATGTCATCATTGAAATTGAAGATGATGGTAAAGGTTTGGATCTGGAATTATTAAAAAAGAAAACACTTGAAAAAGGAATACTGTCACAATCTGAAATAGATAACCTTTCTGATGATGAAGTCCGAATGCTTATTTTCGTCTCGGGTCTTTCGACAAAGGAAAAAGTAACTGAAATATCCGGAAGGGGAGTGGGCATGGATGCAGTGAGAACTGCTGTTGAAAAACTAGGAGGAAAGGTAAGAGTATACTCAAAGAAGGGAGAGTTCACAAAAATAAGAATTGATTTGCCTCCGACAGTTGCAATAATAAAATCCTTGCTTATAGAAGTTGGACCAGAGATATATGCGATTCCGATTTCTAATGTTGTGAAAGCCTTGAGCGTTGATATTGATGACTACAAGCTTGTAAAAGGAATTCCACTTCTCTATGTGAAAAATAAACTAATTCCAATAGTAGAGTTGAAAGAAACGTTTAATATAAAATGTGAAAAATCGGGTAAAGAGATTGCAATAATCGTTGAGAAGGAAAATGAGGAAGTTGGCTTAATAGTTGATTCTATTATTGATCAACAGGAAATTGTCATTAAACCACTAACGAAAATTTTCTCAAATTCAAAAGGTTTTAGCGGCGTGACGATATTAGGAGATGGGAGAGTGATTCCTATTCTTGATGTTTCTACGCTTATAAGGGATGATATTGATGATTGATCTTAGTACTCTTAGTGAAATGGAACTGGATATTCTAAAAGAACTTGGAAATATTGGAGCTGGGCATGCAGCAACCGCTCTTTCTAAGCTTTTAGATAAAGAAATTGATATAGAAGTTCCGAGGATAAGAATCGGAGAAATAAAAAACCTCTCCAAGGAATTTATCAGCGATATTATCGCAGGCGTAATTATAGCATTACAGGATCTGGAAGAAAACAAATCAGGGTATCTGTACATCATGTTTCCGGTGGATGCATCAAAACAAATTGCGACTGAATTGTTTGGTATGGAAGATCTTGATGATGAGATGTATGAATCCACTATCATGGAAGTCGGAAATATCTTAGCCTCTTCTTTCTGTGACGCATCAGCTGAGTTTATGGATATAATACTGCTCCCATCTCCTCCAAATTTTGCAATAGATGTGCCTACGGCAGTTGTTGATTCAGTAATCTCAAAGATGGCAGAAAAAACGGATTACATTATAATATTTGAGACTTCACTTACCTCAGAATCAAACATTAAGATTTATCTGGCTTTACTTCCTGAACCTAGCTTGCTTGAAGATATAATGAAAATACTGGAAGAATTATGAACGGCAGGAGATAAGCGACTCTTGGAAAGAAGAAAATTCCAATAATTGCGAAAGACGTGGAAGGGGAAGTGGGTAGAAACGTTATTTTTAACCCTGAAGATGGAAATATGATTGTTAAATATACTAAAGGGAATACAATTTGGCTTTAAAAGCCGTGCAGAGTTTAATTTCTTGCTCGAACCACACTTCTAAGTCGTCGGTGTGCTCATGACGGTTTGGAAGTTATGTGATATGTACTAGGGGGGATATAATTTGGTTAGTCGTATTGATGAAGAGTTTCAATTTCTTGTACAAAAAGCTTCTAAGTCATCAGGCGTAGCTCTGAATGGTTACAGAGACAGTTATCTTAGAAGAAGAATAGATTTGAGAATGAAGGCTGTGGGTATAGATAATTATACAACGTACTCAAGGTTCCTGGAGAAAAACAAAAATGAAGTGACGGAATTCATGAATACAATTACAATAAACGTCACCGAATTTATGCGGGATAAGACACCATTTTTGTTTTTCCAAAATGAGATATTGCCAGATTTAATCAAAAAGAAAAATAAATCTCAAAATCATATGGCCAGGTTCTGGAGTGCAGCCTGCTCTAATGGAGAAGAGCCTTACTCGATTAGTATTTGCGCAAAGGAAATTTTGCCCGCAGACTGGAACATATCTATATATGCAACTGATATTGACGAAGATTCCCTGGGACGCGCTTCAAAGGGGATATACAGTAAAGAACAATTAAAAAACCTGAGTCCGGAATATATACAGAAATACTTTGAATCTTCTGGGAAAGACTTCAAAATTAAAAGTATGAATAGATTGTCAATCAGATTTATGAAACATGATTTGACCAGTCAACCACCAGTCTCAAAGCATTTTGATGCGGTATTTTGTAGAAACGTAATGATCTATTTTAATGAAGATCAAAAAATAAAAATGTTGACTGATTTCTACAACTCTCTCTCGGACGAAAGTTACTTAATTATAGGGAAATCCGAAACTTTGCCGGATGAGATAAGAGAACTATTTTCACCTGTCAGCATAAAAGAAAAGATTTACAAAAAACGATAATCATCGATTAAAAATTTTACAAGAAGCGTGGAAAAAGCTGAATATATAAGAAAGGTACTATAATAGTTTCCGTGGAGCAAATTTAGTTAAAACTAGTCATCGTGAACGAAGAGAAAGTCAGAAATCATGCTTTCTGCATTTTTCTACATTTCCCTGGTTAAGACCTGATGAATTATTCTTTACCTTTCTTAATTTTTGGTTAAAACTGATAGATAGTTTCCTTCTGGAGATGACGAAAATCGAGAGTTGTGTAATAAAATATTATTACAAAAAAAGATTTGACACAGAGACGAGGACGAACAAAATAATATGACATAGTTGATTGAAGACGCAGCTATGGCAGAAATCGTAATCATTGAGATAATTTGTAACATAAAACGATTACAACTAAAAAAGTTCTAACGTTATATCAGTGAAAATTTTTTACCAGTGGAAAAGATTTAAAATGCAAAAGTTACAAATTAATGATACACTTTAAAAAGGAACTGCAACCTAAAAATAAATGTTGCCATCTTGAACGCCTGCTCAGTAATCCAGGACTTTGAAAAAGTGATGATTTAAGTTATCAGATTACTTTAACGAACACAATTTAAAACCCATAGAATAATAATCCCCAAGGTAGCCATATAGTTAAAACTATTACTACTCAAAAAATAATCCCCCTAAAAGTTGATTTTTTATATACCTAAAATATATCTCAATACTTTTAAATATTTCATAGCTCAGAAATTCAATAAAATAAGAAAATAAATTATACTGAGATAAATTATAGTCAACGTATCGTTATGTATCGGTATGTATCGGTATGTATCGGTATGTATCGGTATGTATCTACTTGCATCGGTATGTATCTACTTGTATCGGTTTGTATCTATATGTATC
>JAUPKV010000256.1 GCA_030837265.1 Methanobacteriota archaeon | reverse complement strand
GTAGAAATGGTTTGAGTTTTGAGACAGCCTGTTAGGACTTGATTTTCTTGAAAAATCAGGTTATCAAGTCCCTCTGTGTAATTTATTAAATTTCTGCGAAGTCGTCGTCTTTAAGGCATCTTTTATTTCACTTGATTTTTATATTCAGTTATCGACGAACATCATTGACGACAATTTCACAGAGCTCGTTCTCATTTTGGTTTATAGGCAATTTCTTTACTCTGCAGCTTTACTTCCTGTCGGAAATTATGTTTTCCAGCCAATCGTTTTATTGTCAAAGTTCACTTTTCCTACTTTATAGTATAGTCTCCCGGACCTGACATGGACTTCAACGCAGTGACCGGAATCGTCCAGAGTAATCGAATTGGAACTGCCGGTATCATATTGTATGTCGGGTCCCCATTGAATTTTTTTCGTGTCAAAATTCACATACCCTACTTTATAGAATAGTCTTCCGGACACGACATGTACCTCAATGCAATGTCCGGCATTATCCATGGAAATTGAATTGGAATTACCGGGATCATATATAACACTGGGTCCCCATTCAACTTTTCCATTTGGCTCGGTGGTCGGAGGTTTAGTATTGTTTAAAACATTAATTGTCGCATTTTTCGAATCTGTTCCATTTGTGTTATTTACTGTCAGTGTGACGGTATAATTTCCTGCTGCGTAGTATGTATGAGTTGTGTTCTGCTCAGTAGAATTAACTCCGTCTCCGAAATCCCAGCTCCATGCAGTTGTGTTTTCGGATAGATCTGTAAATTGCACCGTCAAAGGAGTGTAACCCCGGGTAGTGTTGCTGCTAAAATTCGCAACAGGCATTACAGGCATTACGAGCTCCGGCTCTTCCTTTAAGGTAGAGCACATATAAATATCGGAGTTCCCATTGCGTCCGTCGTTCCAGACTATCTTTCCATCATAAATTGCAGGACTTTCCTGCCTCGTTTCGTTTACAGTTATCTGGGTTTCATTGGCCTCTGAGATTGCATACATGTAGATATCGGAGTTTCCGCGGCGGTTGTCCTGCCAAACTATCATATCCCCATAGATTGAAGGATTAAACTGATCGGATGCATTTTTAGTAATTTGAGTTTCTACGGAAGTTGTGAGGTTGTACATATAAATATCCCAATTTCCATTGCGGCGATCCTGCCATACTATCGTATCTCCGAAGATTGCCGGGTTGCATTGGTCAGATTTATTGGTACTTAACCTAGTTTCCAAGGAACTTGAGAGGTTGTACATATAAATATCCCAATTTCCGTTGCGCATGTCCTGCCACACTATCCTGTCACTGTAAATAGCAGGTCCTACTTGATCCCATCCGCTTGTGGTAATTCGAGTCTCATTAGAACCGGAGACATTTTGCATGTAAATATCCCAATTTCCGTTGCGGAAATCCTCCCAAACTATTCTATCACCATAAATAACAGGATGTCCCTGCCACGACCCGTTTGTGGAAATCGGAGTTTCAGTAGAAGTGGAAAGGTCGTACATATAAATATCCGAGCTTTTGTTGCGGTTGTCCTCCCAAACTATTCTATCGCCATATATAGCAGGACTGGAAGCCCAGGAACCATTTTTCGTAATTTGGGTTTCTTTGGAAGTCGAGAGATCGTACATGTAGATATCAGAAGTCATATCGGAGGCACTATTGCGAGCATCCTGCCATACTATTCTGTTATTGTAGATAGCAGGATTACTTTGATCGGACCCGTTTGCAGTAACACTTATTTCTGTAAAGATAGAGGGTCTGCTTTCAGGATTTGAGGGTCCGGATTTGGAAGCATATATCGAATTTCCGTATAAGCCTATGTTAATCCTGTCTCCGTTATCTTCAGGTTCATTTGAGTAATCCGAGAAGGAATATCCTGCGTCAATACAAGGTGAATTTACGGTATCATTAATCCAGCTGCTTCCGTCCCAGCGCCCGTACATTGACTTTAAGTGATAGTCATGGGCACTTCTATTCGCATACTGAGGATCTGCTGCTATGTCAGAAGGTGAATCCTGAACGCCTTCATAATCTCCGCCTGAATTGTTATATAAACAGTTATTCTGCAGGACAAAAGAGTGTGAACCTGTCAGCAAGTTATACATTCCATATCCGTATCCGCCAGCTGTTGAGGTTCGAGTGTTCGATATAATATTGTTTCTTACAGTCAGTGAATATCCCGAGCCAGTCGGACCTGGGGAATATATGGTATTCTGTACAATACCTGCTCCGTAAACGCCATCAATCACATTGTTCTCTATAAGAGCATTGAAACCGTTGGACATGATCCCGCCTACATTATTATTGGCTTTGGTTCCGGTTTCATAGATTCGGTTGTGATGAACATGGACATACGCGCTTGATGAGGGATAGGAATTTGACCCGAAAAGCCAGATCCCGGCCAGGGCAGTCCTGTATATTGTATTGTTATATATCTCGATGTTATCCATTGTAGGAGATCCGTATTTCTGGATCTGAATCCCTACCCCTCCATCACTATTGGAAGTAATAACGTTATCGTGAAGACTTGCATAATTCGAATTATACAACCTGATGCCGCTGTTTGTCCTTAAGTAGATATAATTATTGAAGACATCTATATTTGGAGTGTAAGTGGTAGAAAATACATCATGACCCAGCTCGTATACCCTATTGTTATAGAACTTTACATTATCGCAATGGACACCCTTAAACCCATTTCCATGATTATTAGTCAGATACATGTCGTATACTTTTATGTTCTGGCATTGAGTCAGGGTAATAAAGTTATGATAGCCTTTTCCACTTGAGACATTCTTATTTCCTTCCCGGTTTCCATCCATGGTAAAACCCCGGACAGTAATATCATGACTGTCAACACTTCTTTCCTGAATCAGAGACCTGTCAACAGGCCAGCTGAGATTGCTAGCAAGTTTGATTGTGACGTTTGAGTCTCCTGTAAGAGTAGTATTACTGCTAATTAGAAGAGTATCGTTCACGATATATGTGAAAGGACCTTTCAGGTAAACAGTTGTATAATTGGAGTTTTCAGCTACGAACTGGAGGGCAGCACTAATCTTCAAGGCTGCATCTGTTGCATTACAATTAAAATCGCCACTTTCGTCACCAGAAACATAGACAATTGGAGCGGGGGATATACACAAAGCCGAAGGAATTTCTGCAAGAATAAAGAAGATAGCACAGAAAAATATGGTTAACTTTCGATCCAGCATATTGACACCTTTTAAATTAATTTCAATAAAATTCCAGGTAATTAATTAAAAAATTTATTCTCTTAATTCTAAATTTTAACAGGAATTTTAGATATTATCTTAAAAACTGTTTTTTAATGTTTTTTCTGATATATAATATTTTGAAATTTAGATGGTTTGTTAAATAAATTGTGCATTATAGGATCAGAGCCGAAAAAAGCCACAAATGCATACATTTTATGGCAAGATTATAACGAGCAGTCCTTTCTATATAACAGACAAACATACTATGATAATATCTAAAATAATATCTAAATTAAATTACGTTTTTAGACTGTATTTAACACATTTTATTATAAAAATTTTTTTAATGATTAGGAGAAATTTATTAACCATTACTGAGTAAATAAAGGAAATAAGATAGAAAAAGTAAAGGAAAACAGAAAAAAGGTTAGTAGGATGCACATATCTATATTCGACGGAAGAATAGCTAGTATTATAAATCTTAATATTGATCTCATGGATCTACTTAATTTCAATAACTTAAGCTTGATGTATATTTATGACATCAGGACTCTTGATATTTCATATTCCGGGGCGGAAGTAAAACCAGGTTCGACTTTGAATTCAAACACAATTATATTAGGATTGATAGTTATTGAGAAAGGATAACCAATTGTTTTGAAAAAATTATAGTAATAGTTTATAATATGTTCGCATACTTTCCCATTTGCATAGTCATGGATGATTTTCACGCACTCACTACCCTTATCCGTACAAATTTCGATGTCACTTCCTATACTGTCTATGAGGTAAAGTTCTTTGAAAATAATGATGTGCTCGACAAGGGTAAAAGCTGTCGGGGGCTTGCCTACAACAAGTTCGAAATATCTTGCCATGTCAGCTTCGGAAGGGAGTTCTCCGGAGACAAAAGCTTCAAAAATCTTCCTGTTCATACTCAGTCGCTGGTAATTTTGCTCCCTGTATGTCTTGATAAGGTTTTTCCAGAAATCCGGCCTTTTCTGGACTTCCCGCAAAGTGCTTTCCATTGGCCCGAAATGCTCCTCAATTCCCTTCGGAAATTTTTGATAGTCGAGGAACTCAAACCGTTTAAAATAGATTTTCGTTACGTTAGATTTACCATATAACCCACTGACATCCATTTTCATCTGTTTTGCCAGATAAAGGGCTAAACTGTGAGCCATTATCTTCCGGAAGCAGGATTCGCCATTCGAGAGGATAAAAATTGCGGTTTCGGGCTCAAAATCCTGACTTGATTCCGCTTCTACCTTAATTTTCCATCCCATCTTCTCATTCAGGGTATTTAGATAACTGACAATACCCGAAATTCTTTTTGCCTTATGGGGGTTGATTAATTCGTATATAACAGATTCATCGATCAATAAACCTGAAGTTTTTTTTGAAAACCAGTCAAGCAGAGTATGGTGGACAAGCAGAAACTCTCCTTCTTCAACTAATTCGTTTCGGAATTCTGCGTGCTGTGAAATTTTACTCGAATCTGTCTCTCCATTTTCGCCGATTTTTTTGTTCAGTGAAAGAGAAGCAGTTTCTATAGCATCCCTTATTGCCGCACTTAAGTTCCCGTTATTCTGTTCCAGAAAGGGCTTTAATTTATCTACATAGCATTGATCAATCGAAATGTTTTTTCTGACTATCAATTTAGCTTCCTCTCTGACTTTTTGGAATTTTTTGGCCTCAAAATTCTTTAACTCATCATACAGCATTATTTAAGTAAGTCAAATAATACATTGGAGTTTCTACTTATTAATTTTTTTGCTAGCATCAACAGCAAAAAACATACGCTGAAAAAAGAATATCATGGTACATTGAATAGTAATCAACAATATTAAAGAGACGAAATAACCGGAACGGTTTTAAGGTCTGTATATATTACTTATCCTTGTGTATTACGATAAAAAAAGACTCAATATGGTACGGATAATTGCGGACTACCAGTTTGGGAAGGGCATTGGAAAAGAGCTTTTTCCAGATGGAACAACATTTCAACTATCCAAAACAAAAAGAGTGCGACAGGCTCTTTTTTCAGGAAACCGCATAGCTACGGCAAGAGCAAAGGATGGATTCTTTACTCTCAGTATCGAAGGAGCTTCCGTTGTACATAGCCTTTTGCCCGAAAAAAGGCTAAGGGTAGTTATTTCAGAAGAAGCTGTTCCTTTTGTGGAAAAAGGCAAAACCGCTTTTATAAAACATGTGGTTGACATAGATCCTGAACTTCGGGCAGGAGAAGAAGTGCTTGTGACAGATGAGACTGACAGGCTCCTTGCAACAGGTCAACTGCTTCTTTCCCCAGCTGAAATCCTTGCACTTAATAGTGGGGCAGCAGTAGACGTAAGAGTAGGAATCGCATCGAAAAATGAAAAATGAAGCTTTGAAATCCAATGATTATTTTGAGAATGCAAGAAGCTGTGGATAAAAGAAATAAGTCCCAATATTCATTCGAAAAAGAAGATTACTATTTTTTCCACAACTTACATATGTACTAATATAAAAGGCGATTCTTACTGCTCCAGCGCCCTCAATGAGCAGAATAAATGAATAAGAATATATCATAGACGGTTTTACTTTTTAATGAATATCATTCAAAAAGTAAATGGGTGTTTTATAAAATAACTCAAGGGCCATAACTACACCCACATATTGAAAGGTTGGAAAATAGTTTCCCCGGAGAGTGAGAACATTCCAGAGCCAGAACAGATTCTAAAAAAGCTCATGGTTCCAGACAATACCAGAATTGAAGCAAACAATATCAAAGTTGAGGGAGACGTCATTGTCGGCAATCATTCCATCGTTCAGTACGGGATACTGGGGGACACTATCATAATAGGTGAAGGAGTAACCGTTTCGGGAAATATACGGGCGAATTCCGATTTAAGGATTGATATGTGGTCAAAATTGGGAGGTAGGGTAGAAGTCGGGAAGCATGCCTATCTGGGGGAATTCGCAACTATCGATGGAAAGTTAATCGTAGCAGGAGACCTGGATGTAGGAAAAGAGGTTAAAATTAAAGGAGGATTTGAGGCCAAAGGATGGATTGTGGTCAGGAATCCTTTACCTGTAATTATTTTTATATTTCTGTACATAAGAGAAATGATGCGTCTGGGAAAAGACGAGGAAATAGAGAAAGCCTTAGAAGAACTTTTTGAAGATTCCGAGGACATCAATGATTTTGAGGAGAATGGACTCAGTGACAACTTCCTATTAATACCTGCAGAATCAAAGATTTCCTCTGAAGCTATCGAGATTGCCGGAGAAGCTGTTATAGGAAGTAACTGTTTTTTAGTAGGAAGTATACGGGCGCAGACAATTGAGACCGGAAAAAATCTGACCCTTAAAGGAAGCATGCTCTCGGAAGGCAAGATCAGCTTGGGAGAAAGCAGTACAGTATATGGAAATCTCACTTCAAAAGGGCAGGTAGATATCGGCCGAAACAGCAGGATCTTTGGTGGGATAAAAGCTGATTCCGTAATTCTGCACGAAAATTCCAAGGTTGACGGTACTATAAAGGCGCCGTCAGGAGTATCTTTTGCAAGGGATGCTGCTGAGATGCCTCCAGTTCTTGCTGAGGTTAATGTTCTGGGCAAAGAAGTTGTGAGCACTGTCAGGAGACCTGCACGAAGTAAAACTGAAGATGTACGTGCAAAAATTCCGGACTTAACCGAAGTAGATTCACTCATCAAAACAAACTCAAAGGTTAAAAACGGCTTTGTGCCTGGCAAGGAAGGAACATCTGCCAAAACACAAGCGCTGGGGAGATCCCGGCGTCTCCGAGGAGTAAAAAGAATAAGGAGAGGACACTCAGCAGAAGAGCGCCATAGTTAATTCAGGCTCGCTTGTGCAGGATGAATTTTTTCTGATAAGCAGTTAACTTCTTAGGGAAGCAGGGAATTATCAGGTTTTATTAAGACAAGTCTCAGATTAATTACAAATCTCAGTTACAAGTCTAGGAAGGAGTTCACTTGATAGAGGATATTACAGGTCCTCAGGACCTGCAGGCTTTATATGATTCGGTTATTGAGAAAGATTCCAAATACGTAATGCAGACCTATGGGCGCCAACCAATAGTGCTCTCCAAAGGGACAGGGGCTCTTGTCCATGACATTTACGGAAAAGAATATATTGACTGTGTTGCCGGAATTGCAGTAAATAATGTTGGACACTGTCACCCGACAGTTGTTAGGGCAATCCAGGCTCAAGTAGAGAAACTAATGCATGTCTCAAATCTTTATTATACCGAAATCCAGGCCGAACTTGCGGAAGCTCTGGTTTCGATCACAGGCATGGAGCGTGTTTTTTTCTGTAATTCAGGAGCCGAAGCTATGGAAGGTGCAATGAAACTGGCTCGCCTGGTTTCGGGAAAAAGCACATTTGTAGCGGCTGATCATTCATTCCACGGTAGGACTATAGGGGCACTTAGCGTAACTCACAAAAGCATGTACCGGGATCCATTCATGCCTCCGGTAAGTTCCAAAACAACCTTTGTCCCGTATTCAGATACTGATGCAATAAAGCACGCAATTTCAGAAGACACTGCTGCTGTAATTCTGGAGCCAATCCAGGGGGAAGGCGGAGTAAACATACCTGACCCTGAATATCTCAAAGAGGTCAGGGAAATATGCGATGATACAGGAACTCTTCTTATCTTTGACGAAGTACAGACAGGTTTTGGAAGGACAGGCACCTGGTTTTGTAAAGAACAATTCGGAGTTGAACCTGATATAATGAGCATGGCTAAAGCTATTGCAGGAGGTTTCCCTATGGGTGCTATAGCAGCCAGGGACGAGATTAGCTTCGGGCGTGGTCAGCATGCTTCAACCTTTGGAGGCACCCCTCTTGCCTGCGCAGCCGCTCTTGCTTCCATTGAAGTAATTAAAGAAGAAAAACTTCTTAAACGTTCTACAGAGAATGGAACCTATTTCATGGGAAAGCTCAGGAGCATGGACAGGGAAGACATTTTAGAGGTTCGCGGGAAGGGGTTGATGATAGGAGTCGAGATAACACACCCTTGCGGCAAATTTGTTGACTTTGCAAGGGAAAATGGAGTGCTCTTAAATTGTACTTCGGATTCGGTGCTCCGCCTGGTTCCTCCGCTTGTCATTACTAAAGAGCAGATTGATACGGTTGTGGATGTCATTGAGCAGGCCTGAACTTATAAAAAAAGAAATCTTTGATATTTCAGAATACGTTCCAGGAAAGTCCATCGAAGAGATAGCTATTGCTTATGGGATTGATCCGGGCTCTATTATCAAACTTGGCTCAAATGAAAATCCCCTCGGCCCATCTTCAAAAGCAGTTCAAGCCCTGGTAGATGTAGCACCCTGTGCAAACATTTACCCCTCTGCTGATGCTCTGGAACTCAGGGAAGCCCTCTCGAAATACACGGGTTTTTCAGTCTCAAATCTTGTAGCCTCGGGGCCTGGAATGGACGGCTTACTCGACGGGCTTTGCAGAATCATGATTGAGAAAGGAGACGAAGTTATAGTCCCTACTCCTACCTTTGCCTATTACGAACTGCCGGCCCGTGCATGTGGAGGAAAGCCTATATTTGTCAGGCGGAACAGAGACTTTTCTCTTGATCCGGAGATGATTCTGGAGGCCGAATCCCCCCGAACAAAAATAATATTCCTCTGCTCTCCTAACAACCCGACCGGTAACCTGCTTCCCGAATCCAGCCTGAGGACAATTATTGAGAATACCAGAGCCCTTGTTTTTGTTGACGAGGCTTATGTTGAATTTGCAGATAGGAACCTGGCCGGACTTGTACACGAATATGATAACCTTGTTGTTGGCAGAACTTTTTCCAAAGTATTCGGGCTTGCGGGTCTCCGCCTAGGCTATGGGATCATGCCCGAATGGGTCGTAAAAGAGTACCTGCGAGCAGCAACCCCGTTTTCCGTAAGCCTTCCGGCTCTAAAGGCAGGAATAGCTGCCCTCTCGGATGTGGAACACCTTAGCAAAAGCATAGAACTTGTAAGAGAGGGTAGAGAATACCTTAGGGAAAAAATTCCTTTCAAGATATTTCCTTCTCAAGCTAACTTCGTACTTGTGGATGTTGCTCCTTTAAAAGCAAAAGCAGTTACGGAAAGTCTTATGAGAAAAGGAATAATAGTTCGCTCCTGTGATTATTTCAGAGAGGCAGGGGATACTTATATCAGGGTAACAGTCGGAACCCCAGAACAAAATGAAACGGTTGTCAAGGCTTTTGAAGCTGCAAAAAATGAGCTTTGAAAGGCTCAATTTTTTATTCTCGATCACTAAACTTATGTACTCCAGCCCTCAGTCGTTCTTTTCTTCGATTTCTTCGATTTTCATCAGGGGATAATTTAGTTCAGGGTTATATTTCATTCCGACTTTTACCTTTACGGAACCGAATTTCACAGTGATTTTTACATCAAGCATTGGCCCCTGAAGTTCAGTATATCCGAATTCGCCATTCAGTTTACTTTTCAGCAAATCCCTATTGATCTTTACAGAGATATCTTCTACATAAGGCTGGACTGAAATGCTCTCCCGAATTGCCTGTTCCAGGCTTGAAACCGTGTCCAAATTAACAGGAGAACCGGTAAATTGATGGTAAAGGGCCCCGAGTTTTATTCCCGCTTCAAATAATGCATTATCTCTATCAGTTACTTTTTCTCGAACCAAATTGCTCTCCCTCTATCAGATTTTCATACATAGTATCTCAAACGACATCGAGTAAACATGAACGAATAGTTCTCAATGCGTCTACTTTCGTCCTCCGGTTTTCAACCCTTTGTCCTGACGTTCTTTACTATTAAAGTTACTAAGTACCGGGATCTTGAAAAAAGGAGAGAAAAGGTAAGCTAGCATTAAGATAAAAGACAAAATAGAAAAAACCCTCATGTACTCTACCATATTCACAAAATAAAGGAGCATATTAATTCCGAAAACCGAAGCTACGATACCCAGGATTTTCGGGTTCCTGACTTTCGGATAGCTCACAGTGCTGACCATGAGAATAGAAAGAGCTAGAGTAAGACCGAGAAGGAAGTCTATTCTTACAAAACTGCTGCCAAGCATTAGGTAGGTAGCCAGCATGACACAACCTGCAGTAATAGGAAGCCCTTCAAATCCGTTCTTGTGGGAAGCTATTGATGAATTGAAACGGGCTAGCCTTAGTATACCACATATGGCGTAGAAAGTAGGAATCATAGCAACAATAGGATCTTCTCCTCCAAATCTTATGTATATGAGGAGAGCAGGGGCAACCCCAAATGAGACTGCGTCTGCAAGTGAGTCAAGGTTCTCCCCGAGTTCCCCTCCCTTGAACCGTCTTGCAATATAGCCGTCTGCTCCATCTGCAACTGCCGCAAGCAGCAATAAGATCAAGGCAAGGTCATAAGAACCATTATGAGCTGCTGAAATTGAGCTAATCCCGCAAACCAGGTTCAAAAGAGATACCAAGTCCGGGAGTCTTAACATTTGAAATACATTCATGTTCAAAAGTCCTGTCATTTTTTATCGTTGCTATTATAGTCTTGCCAGCTAGTATCCGTTCTCCTTTCTCCACTATAATATCAAAGTCATGAGGGATTGTTACATCGACCCTTGATCCGAAACGAATCATTCCTATGCGTTGTCCCTGCTCGATTGTATCGTTTACCTGTGAATAAGAAACAATTCGACGGGCGACCGTACCTGCAATCTGCGTAACTCTGACATCCCCGTATTTGCTGTGGATTATAAACTCGTTTCTTTCGTTTCTTTCAGAATCTTTACGGTAAGCAGGAATATATCCTCCCTTTTTATAGGTTATTTCCTTAATTTTCCCGGAGATCGGCGCTCTATTTACATGCACGTTCTGGAAAAACATAAAAATACAGATTTTGCGATCTCTGATGTCTATAATCGTACCATCTGCCGGCGAAACCATATACATATCCGAGACTTCTACTTTCCTTTCGGGATCTCTGAAAAAAACAACCATAAAGAGGATTATTCCCAGTCCAATGTAAGTTAAGTGGTTTAGTGGGGAGACATTCATTGCTTTTGAGAGCATCATAAACAATGCAGTAACGGACACAGCTGTAAAAAGCCAGGGTTCCGAGCCTTTTGCAAACATCGATCAGTCCTCCCCCGAGATACGCAAAATTGATCCTAATTCTTTAGAAAATATGATCCACAAGCCATCAATCATTTCAAGCAACTCTGGCAAAATTCGAAGCACTGCGTATGAAATTATGAAAAGGGCAATTCCTGAACCTGCTTTCGCTATATAATTGTGTGCAATTACAAAACTATCAGCGCCAAACCATTGCTCTCCATAAGCAACTACCACAAAAATATCTCTTATAAGATTGAGCACATAAATTACAGGGACAGATACTATAAAAGCTGCAATCAGGCGATTAAGAGGAGCTCTGACCGCACATATGAGTCCAAAAAAGAGAGCGATACTCTCAATTGCTGTACAGGCAAGAATGATCTCTACAGTGTATCCATTAAGCGTAATCAAATTCCAAGCTTCCATGTAGGCGGGTATCTTAAAATACTGGAGAACCCAGGTGACCTGAGAGGCAACTTCTCCGATAATCCAGGTATTGAGGGAGGAAAAATTTGCAAATGGGAAATAAACTAGAGCTCCAAGTGCACTTGCACTGGTTAACATTGAAGTTATATCTAAGGAGCCAGAAATGTCCTTGTTTGAGAATTCCGAGTGTTTTATTCCTTTATTTCTTATTAATTGGAAGGGACCTTCCCTATATTCATGAAACATAACAACTGCTAGCAGTATACAAAATATAGTCAGAAATGTTGTCAGGAATACATTGGCATAATCCACGATCTCGATGTAATGGAGAGGCTGGTAGCCCCAGTAGATAGAGAATACACCCCATCCAATCCCTCCGACAAGTTTACGAACCCTATAAATTCTGGGAATGATGGATGAAGAAACCATCACCCCAAGGGCGAGCCAGAGTACAATTTCTATCATTTTTACGCACCTTTGCCTGGGGAAGAGCTAATTCTATATTTTGTTTCCTTTTATCTTTGTTCCTAATATCTGCTAGAAGTCCCAAGTAAGTTTTGAAGCTTCCGAAAAGTAACATAAGAATTCTCTAAAACGATTAATAAATTTCTATATAAACTCCAATATAGTACTACATAAATTCTATATAAATTCTAACAAAGCAAGATGGTGATAACCATTCAAATCCTCACAATTATTCAAGTCTTCACAACATTCAAGTCTTCATCTATTAAAGATCTTTCAGTCATGTATACTTATGGGCTCAAAAAATATGGATTTTACTTTTTTATAGCGGTTTAATTATTACCTTTAAGGTATACCTACTGAAGGTAGATAAGGTTACAGATTTCTATTATACAAAAATAACATTACGAAACATTTAAGAGACGTCACCGCATAACGGACTTTTCTGTTTGATAGAAACTCCCTTTAGAGTGTCACTGATTAAAGAATATTTAGAGAAGACTCGAGAGAGATAACAACCGGATACATTAATAGAATGTATTCGTCAAGCATTCTCAAAAAAGTTTGGAACAATAGTTGAAATAAGATGACGAGTTTTACATTATGCACAATAATAATATAATATATTACTTAAGGTGCTTTTTACCAATAAAGACTTATTCGAGGAACGTTCTGCCGAGGGAAATATCTTGGACGTAATTGTGAAGGTATTTTATGAAACCACATACCCCAAGCTTAACCGTTGATGCTATAATCCTGTATACAAAAGGGCTTGTGCTTATTAGAAGGAAAAATCCTCCATACCAGGGGAAATTTGCTCTTCCCGGTGGCTTCGTCGAAATAGGAGAGAGTGCCGAAAAAGCAGTTATAAGAGAAGCCTTCGAAGAAACCGGCCTCTCGATAGAGATTATCAAACTGGTTGGAGTCTATTCAGATCCTCAACGTGACCCTAGAGGGCATACTGTTTCGGTATGTTATCTTGCTAAAGGATTCGGAAAGTTAGAAGGAGGTTCTGATGCTGCTTCTGCCGAACTCTTTGAGCTTGACTCAATTCCCGAACTGGCTTTCGACCATAATAAAATGATAAATGACGCAAAAAGTGATATTAATGCAGTTTTGTACCAAATGCAAAAGTATGATGTTTCCTAAAAATGGCAATTACGTATGTAGAAAGTGTGGGAACACAATACCCATTAAAAATAACACAAAAAATTTTGTCTCCAAAGCTAAGATCGACGACCGTGAAGTAGTGGTTCTTGAAGGTGAACAGATTTCAGGTCTGCCAACAACAAGTGCAAAATGTCCGGAATGCGGAAACAATACTGCAGCCTGGTGGCTCAGGCAGCTCAGGTCTGCAGACGAGTCCGAAACCCGCTTCTTGAAATGTACAAAATGTGGGTTCACATGGAGAGAATACGACTGAGCCCCATTGTTTTTCACTATCATCTTTGAAAAGCACATTCCCCGGAAAGTGAATTCTCACGTCAGAGTTTTCTCCTGTCTCAAGTAGAACCTGAACTTTCCGGTTTTCTGACCAAGATTTATATAGTTACCGAGAGTTTGAGTTTAATGATTTTTCCAGTTTCGGATAGCTATTTATCCTGATTCGGAAATTTATCTTCTAAAATAGACTGAAAGCTCCCAAATCTTTAAAGAAATTTATATATCTCAAGGGTAACAAATAGTTTAAGACTTAAATTTATTTAGCGGAGAAGAAATATGTTCAAGGCAGCAATTAATGCAGAGCTTCTGAAAGATGCGATTGCCTCGCTGGCTGTAATTGTAGATGAGGTCAGATTCAGAATAAAACCGGAAGGTATTTCAGTAAAAGCCGTTGATCCTGCCAACGTTGCAATGGTGATCTTTGAGCTTGGATCGTCTGCTTTTGATGAATATAGCGCTGATGAGAGCGAAATCGGAATTGACCTGAACAAGATTACGGATTTGCTGGGAATTACGGATAAGGGGGACACAGTCCAGATGGAACTTGAAGAAGGAAATCATAAACTCCTTATTGATGTCGGAGGTCTGTCTTACACTCTTTCACTCCTCGATCCTTCAACAATCCGTGCAGAACCAAGAATTCCCCAGCTCGAGCTGCCTGCTAAAGTTGTTATGAACGGTGCAGATCTCAGGCGGGCGGTAAAAGCCGCAGAGAAGATAAGCGACCATATGCTTATGGGAGTTGCAGGCGACACTTTCTTTATGGAAGCAAAAGGTGATACCGACCAGGTTCGCCTGGAAATGGGCAGAGACCAGTTAATCGACCTTAAAACAGGTGAGGCAAGCTCACTCTTTTCCCTGGACTATCTAACGGATATAGTCAAGCCTACAAATAAGGTCAATGAGGTTTCTCTCTCTCTTGGAAGGGACTTCCCGGTTATCATTGATTTTGAGATTGCAAATGGTGCAGGAAGGATTTCTTACCTCCTGGCTCCGAGAATCGAGTCGGATTAATTATATGCGTGCAGACAAACTTGCATATTATCCGTTTATTTCAGAGGCGTCTACCTACGTTGAAAATCTGGGTATTTCCCTTGATAACCTATTAAATTCCCGTGCATACCGAACTGCAAGAATCCGTGGGATAGAGAGAGTAAAAGAAGCTCTTGAAGGGGAAATACAGAAACCCCATATGTCAGGGGAAGTCCAGGTCCTCGCAGAACTCCTTTCTTATCCTTTTGCCAGGATACTGGTTGCCTGCATTGATGACCAACTTTTCACAAGGCGATATGCTCTGGCAGAAGCCAAATCTGCTTACACACTTATTAAAAATGAAAACCTGGCTTTTTTACTTGAATTTGGAGAAGATTTTGGAATTTCGGCGGATTTAAAAGACACTAATTTTAGCATGCATTTTACTGATTATATCCGCTTTTCGAAATCATTTAAAGATCCGGCCTGGAAGCTGACAAATCGCCAGTTCAGAGCTGGAAAAGTAAGAATAACCCGAGAAGAATATTCAAGGCTTCTCGAAGAAGCAGTCAGAGAAAGGATAGAACAGTCCTTCCCAATCCCTGAAATTCCTGAAGAGGTTTCGAGATTCTGTGCCCCATACACTGCCGAAATAAAGGATCAGTTCGAAATCCAGAAGAAAAAATTCGGGGCAACTGATTTTGGGGCTGTTGAGCCGGAACTCTTCCCCCCCTGCATCTCCCACGCCCTTGCAAACGTGCAGGGCGGAGTAAATCTAGCTCATTCGATGCGTTTTGCCATGACTTCATTCCTGCTCAGCGTAGGAATGACCGTAGACGAAATTCTCAACCTTTTCAATATTTCTCCTGATTTCAGTGCAGAAAAAACCCTCTACCAGATTGAGCACATAGCAGGTGCTACAGGTAATATTTATAAACCTCCGTCCTGCGATACTATGAGGACTTACGGCAACTGCATAGGAAAAGACAGACTGTGTGAGAAAATCAACCATCCTCTTGGATATTACGAGAGAAAGATACATCAAAAAAATAAAGAACGTGAAAAAGAAATAGAAAGAGAACAGAAAAAAGAAGACGGAAGTGAAACGGAAAAGGGAAAAGAAAACGAAAAGGAAAAGGAAAAGGAAAATGGAGAAGAAAAGGTACAAGGAGATACATTAGGAAATAAAAAATAAGTGGAAATAAAAAGGCAAGTGAGAATAAAAGGTAAGTGGGAATAATAGAGTAAAGGTAAGTGGGAATAATAGAGTAAAGGTAAGTGGGGAATAAAATGAATAAGAAGGTTTTAATTTCCTTTATCTATAAGCACTGTCTTACAAATTCTTCAGGCATTAAGGTTCTTTTTGAAGTCTCTTCAATCGATAGTCCTTTACTCAAGAATCTTTTTACAACGCTTTCCATGGGCTCGCCAACTTCAACAATATGCTTATCAGGATCGTAGAATCTGATAACCCTCTGGCCCCAGGGCTGTTCTTTTAATCCGTGGACATATTCTATGTAGCTAATTTCTTTCAGCTTTTGAAGGAAACTGTCCATATCTTCTTCTTCGAAATACAATTCAAAATTATTTGATTTTTCGAGGATATCATTCTCGCTTATGCTTATAAGGTTTGAAAAATGTGATTTTAACACCGATTTTCGTCAGCCGTTTATGTTCCACTAAAAAATCCAATATTTTATATCAAAAACTCATGCTCGATACTGGTTTTTTTGAAAAATGTCTTTATAAAATGTTCAATTTATAGAACATTAAATTTTTGAAATCCAATTATAAATCAACGTACTGAATCAAATATGGTACAAAAATCCACCTAATTAGGCCTTAAACTCCATTAGTAGATGTTGATAAGGATGTTTTAGGAACAAAATTTAATTATTATAAGTTCCATAATTTACACAAGGACTACCGATGATAATTTTAATCCTGCCGACTATTTCTTGAATCTAAAAGAATCTACACAAAAGCGATATGAAACTCTTAGGGCGTAATTTCTGGAATCATTAACTCAAAAAGAAGAAGAAGGCAACAACGCCTGTTTTTAAATCAAATGAGATTTTTCAGAAATCTTATCCAATACCATGGTTAGGCAACAAAAGACTTCGATTTGATTGGATATCTGGAGCATGGTTCAATTAAGGGACATAAACGCTTGACGAAAATCGGTGTTTAAGTGTATTGCAAAGCCGCTCTCAAATGACACATTCTCTCCAAAGTCGAACTGTACTTTTTGATTGAGAATATTTTCGTAAAAACTTCTGGAAGCCTTCATTTCATTAACAACAATAAGTGGACAAATGAATCTCATTTCCTGTCTCCTTAATAGTATTTTTTAGCAAAGTTGTGTTCGTGCATCATCGGTAAGTGAAGAATTATGACTAATATGTCAATTCCCCAAAGT
>JAUPKV010000255.1 GCA_030837265.1 Methanobacteriota archaeon | reverse complement strand
TGCAGTAAACGAACTTACAGTGAAGTTTGGGACTTCAGAGGTATTCAAAAACGTCAGTTTCTCGATAGAACCGGGAGAGACTCTGGGGCTTTTTGGAAAAAGTGGGTCCGGGAAGACTACAATCGGAAGGTGTATTGTAGGACTTGAAAAACCTGCAGGTGGGAATATTCTGGTTAGAGGGAAAGACCACCTGAGTATGGGCAAGAAGGAATTTAGAAAACTGCGCCCGAGAATTCAGATGATTTTCCAGCATCCAGAGACATCCCTTGATCCGCGAATGAAAGCGTTTGAGAATCTCATAGAGCCCTTGAAGCTCCATTCAGGGCTTAATAAAACTGCTTTATTGCAGAGAGGGGAAGAACTCGCAGAACTTACAGGGCTCCTACCGGAACATCTGGCTCGCTATCCGGGTCAGCTAAGCGGCGGTGAAATTCAGAGGATTGTGCTTGCCAGGATAATGGCATTATCCCCGGATTTAATTATAGCTGACGAACCCACTTCCATGCTTGATCTATCGGTCCAGGCCCAGATTCTGCGCCTCATGCAAAAACTCCAGAAAGAAACCGGAGTCTCCTACCTGCTGATTTCTCATGACCTTGAAATTTTGAAGATGGTTTGCCACAAGATTGCCTACCTAGAAAACGGGATTATTACCTCAATTGAAAACACAAACCGAGGAATTAAGACATGACTATACAGGAAAACCAGATAAAACAGACTATTACTCGTGTCTGGGATATTTCATCCGAGACTTATGACAGCCAGGAAGGGCACGGAATCCAGAGTGAAGTAGAAAGAGATGCCTGGAAACGACAGTTCAGGAGCCTACTTCCCTCAAGAAGGTTGGAAGTGCTGGACGTTGGCTGCGGGACCTGTGAAATCGGGCTCTTATTTGCAGAATTGGGACATCATGTTACCGGCCTTGACCTTTCAGATAAAATGATTGCAAGAGCCAGAGATAAGGCCTCAAAAAAGGGGTTTGAAGTCACCTTCAAGAAAGGGGATGCCGAAGCTCCCCCGTTTGAGGCTGAAACCTTTGATGTTGTAGTCAACCGCCACCTGCTGTGGACACTGCCGCACCCGGATACTGCAGTCCGGAGCTGGGGAAGTCTACTCAAAAAAGGTGGGGTGCTTATTGTTGTAGACGGATTGTGGAATGACGGCTCACTTGAAACCAGGTCACGGAGGCTTGTAAGTGATTTATGCACTTTGCTTATTGAGAGAAGGAATCCGAGAAAAGGTCACTACACCAGTGAAATTAATCGGGAGCTTCCAAACCCATATGGTGCTCCGCCGGAAAAAACGCTTGGATATTTCAAAGAAGCAGGGTTCAAAAATGTAAAGGATGTGGACCTGAAGGAGTTAATAGAGATCCAGAAAAGAACGATGTCTTTCCGAAAGCGGATAGCCTTCAATTACAAATACCATTTGATTTATGGAAAGAAATGAGCCAGGCTTTTTGAATCACGATTTTTTCATATTTAACTCATAATAAATAACACAATTATTACCAAAAGTATTAAATAATTCTTTGTCGTACAATAATATGTCATACGAACAGACAAACATAAGCCTCCAAGATCTATAGAAAAAACCCGCAGTGCTGGTTTCCTTACCTGCAATATAGATCAGGTACTACCTGAATTTAAATCAGGTACAACCTGAATTTAAATCCGGTACAACCTGTAGTATAATTCAGGTAGGAAGCCGCAGTGCTAAAAAGTAATTCCGATTTAAGCTTGAGAACTAATTTGAGAGATAATTATACAAATCTTCCCACCCTTTTTTACTACAATGCAGCGTATTGTTCTTCACGTGGATATGGATTATTTTTTTGCAGCTATTGAAGAGCGTGAAAATCCGGAACTCCGGGGAAAAACTGTTGTAATCTGCATGCTTTCTGGACGGAGCGAACTCGGCGGGGCTGTAAGTTCCTGCAACTATGTTGCGCGTGAGTTTGGAATCAGAGCAGGTATGCCCTGCACAAGGGCAAAAAAGCTGAATCCTGAAGCTGTTTTCCTGCCTGTCAGGAAGAACTTCTACACTTCTGTTTCGGACAGGGTCATGGATATTCTTAGGAATTACGCGGATATCCGGGAGAACGGCAGCGAGATCTTCGAGCAGGTCAGTATTGACGAAGCATTTCTGGAACTTACTGAAAAAACGGGTGGGGATTTTAATCAGGCTTTTGAAATTGGATTGCAGATTAAGGAAGAAATTAAAGAAAAGGAGCACCTAACTTGCTCTGCAGGAATCGGACCTAATAAGCTTATAGCCAAGATGGCGGCTTCTGCAAAGAAACCTGATGGGATTACGGTTATACGCCCTGAAGAGCTTGAAAGCTTTCTCTGGCCCCTTAAAGTGTCAAAACTCTGGGGGATCGGGGACGTTACATCAGGAAAATTAGAGGAAATGGGCATTCTTACAGTAAAGGACCTGGCCGAACATGATGTAGGTGATCTGGTCTCCACCTTCGGAAAAACTAAGGGAATCTGGCTTAAGCAAGCTGCGGCAGGAATCGACGAAACTCCTCTGAAAGAAAGGGATGGCTCCGAACAGATAGGGCGAATTGCTACTCTGCCTGAGGACACTCTTGATATTCACATTATTCTCCCGTTGCTTGACAGGCTGGCTAACGACGTGATCTTAAAGCTTGACTCAAGAGAACTTTCCTTCAGGACTGTAACGATTACGGTTATAAACTCAAACTTCAGGATGTCCACCAAAAGCCGTACATTAACCCATCCGGTTAACTCAAAAGAGATTCTTCTCGAAACAGCTCGCGAAATCATGAACGAGTTTCTCTCGGAGAGACAGGTAAATTTCCGGCGATTGGGAGTCAGACTGGGAGATCTTCAGAAAATAAAAGGACAGAAAAGCCTTTTTGATTATTGATTCACTTGTTCTCTCAAGACTAAGATTTATCAGGTTTAACTCAATTTCTCATCAATGAATGCTTGAGTAGTGCGACAAGAAAGCTAAAGCATGAATTGCAGAAATGCTATCCCTTCCATTTGGGATAATCCTACTATAACACGTGTTGATGACAACGTCAAGATGTGAAGCTTATAGGAC
>JAUPKV010000028.1 GCA_030837265.1 Methanobacteriota archaeon | reverse complement strand
ATATTGAACGCTTTTATCATGGTGATTGATAATTGGAATCAAAAAAAATAGCGCGCTCAAACCATGTTACCAAAACTTCCACCAAGGCTTAACCTTCTCAGCTGCAGGGGCTTCTATCTGCTTAACTTCTATGCTCTTAAAGTAGTGAGCGAACATATCAAGTCTTTCTACTTCTTTCTGCAGGCCTTCAACTTCTCTGGTTAAATCAATGATTCATTTATCCTTCTCTTCCGTGAGTCTTTGTAGACCTTCGAAGTGTGCCCGGACCTCTGCCAACTCCACAGGATCCGGAGCTTTAGACAATCTATCCTCAAGATTTTTGATTTGATTTTGAAGGGTATTGAGAGTGATTACATCTGTATTACAATCTGTATTACAATCTGTATTACATTGATTACAGTCTGTCTTACAGTCTGTCTTACAAAGTAGCTCTAAGCCAGCAATAACCGCGTCTGTCATATTCTCATAATGCTGATTACATTTGTCATACAATTCTATAGGGATTCTGGCGGTAACTGACTTTTTTAATAGAGACATATTGATTACATTGTCTTACAGTAAAAGAATGTTGTGTTTTTCAATATATTATTATATTTTTAATTTTATAAGCATATATGAATCTTTATCTTTTTTCCTATTGAAGTACGCGGGGTCATCGATAGGAAAAAATAAGGGGTCTATATTTCAAGCCTTTGTATATCGATTTTTCAAATTTTGTCGAAGACTATAGGAATGACTACTTACCCAAACACATAGGCAACGTATGCCGCTTTCGGTGCTTTCAGTCGAGTGAACAAAATAGGGCAAAAAATGGGTGATAATCTGTCATTTCGGGCACTTACATGATTTTGAAGTTTTGCAGTGGAAATTTAGGTAAAAATTGAGTTACTATATAAACCAAGTGTTACAAATGTATAAATGTTTCATACTATTTTTGTGAAAATGAAAGGTTGTTTTTGATAATGATTGAAGGACAGAATTGGAGGATTTCATAAAGGTGCGTTTCCTTTGCGTCGTGTGGAACTCTTGAAAATGTCCTTAATCCTCAATATTATTTCCATCATTTAGTAAATTACTCGTTTCTAAATGTTGAAGTCCATGATAGGTTAGGTGTATATGTTTTGATCTAAATAGAAAATAATCAAAATATTGTTATTTTTATATGTTCGTATATATCATGTTTATAAATTGTCATTATTTATAGGTGAGAATTATTATATATAGTATGGGATTATACTTTTAGTCTGTATTAAAGTATATGACAATTATAATTATACATAATTGTTTACCCATTCTATATAATATAAAATCTAAAAAATCAAGGTTAAAATTGGGGATGGTACTGTATGTATGCTATGAACATAGTTAGTTTTGAAGAGGCTAACCTTTCTGTTAGTCTTATTAATGGTAGTTTGAAGAGAATGAATTTTATTGGAGCTGACTTTATAGAAGCCGACCTTAAAGAATCAAATTTTAGGGGAGCAAATCTCAGAGAAGCTAACTTTGAAAGAGCTGATCTTGAAGGAGCAAATTTCAGAGAAGCTAATCTTAAATGGACAAAATTAAGAAAAGCAAAACTTAAAGGGGCAGACCTTAGAAAAGCTAATTTAATAGGAGTTGACCTTAGAGAAGCTAACCTAAGAGAAGCTAATCTTGATGGAGCTAACCTTAAAGGAGCTAATCTCAATGGGGCAAATCTTGAACGAGTTAGCCTTAAAGGAGCTAACCTTGAAGATGCTGATCTTAATTGGGCTACTCTTAGAGAAGCTAATCTATTAGAGTCCAACCTTGTGAGGACTAACTTTACTGGGGCGGACTTAGAAGATGCTGACTTCATAAATGCAAACATGGAATTAGCTAACTTAACTTGGGCTAATCTTAAGGGAGCTAATCTTGATGGAGCTATTCTTGTTGGTGCTGATCTTAAAGAAGCTTACTTCTTAAAAGAGAAACAACTTTCGAAAGTAAAAAGCTTTTAATAATGGGTAGTACCAGTGAGGCTGTCACCCGACGCAAAGTAATTAGCTTATACTAAGAATTCTTCATGCCACCAGTCGCTTCATAGCGTTAATTCATTTGACTGGCAAATGTAAGAATTATTTTTTCTTTTTCCTGTAGCATTTTCCTCAAAATTTTAAAATTAAATTGATACTGATAACTTCTAAATATTGATGATATTTAATCCTCTAAATATTGATTTAACTTACATTCCGCAGATGTCCTCCAAGAAATAACATTTTCCTGCTATCGGTTTTATATTTGTACTCAATAATTTGAAATAATTAAAAGAGTGAGATATTTCGAAGGCACATGTTTGAATAAGCAGAGAAATTTTCAAGAAAAACGATAGCAGAAAATTGGTGAAATTTAAGCGAACATCTGCAGAAGGTCGGATTTAAAAAATTCTCATTTGAATAAGTTATCTACTTTGCAGGTAGTGACACCTTCGCTGGTACTACCCCCAAAGGTTAGTATCCTGACTGTCCTTTTTAGGACAATCTGTAAACGCAAAAAACACTATCTTGTAACTCATTTTGATTTTTAAGCAAAAGTATGAGCACAAAAAACTCAAAATTACAACTTTTCTTAGCTATGAGTTTGTGAACTCAAATATACCAAAGTATATAGGAATACGGGCTTTCTCTTCGATGACATAGCGATTAAGTGCAAAAAAAGATTTAGAAAAACATAGATAACCTAATTTTCAATATCAGAAAGCTGTTTATTACGTATACCGATTTTGAAAAAAGGAATTATCCAATTGTAGAATACCCGCTTTCTAAACTTCACGCTCTCATAATGAGTTAGGGGTAACCCCAACATTTGCACAATGAGCCGCAAATTCGAATAAAAACAAGCTCGAAGGAAGGCTTTTCTTAACAGCTTTAACCGAGTTTGAACGAGAACTCATTCGCAAACAGATACGCTTTAGATTGTCTAACTTCTAGTCAAAAGGCAGGCTCATACTATCGTTTTTCGGACCCATCGTTTATGCCCTTATGCTCCTTTTGCGGCTGGTTGCATGAATGTTGGGATTACCCCAATTTTGTCGGAAATGTTAGCGATACCCCATGATGCACAAGTTTTATGGCAAAACCTCTTTATTTGTGTATATTAGAGCGTGTCTTAAAATTAAACTTGATCCCACAATTGAGATAGGATTCATTCACATGAACCGAAGGACGGTAGATTAAACCCTTAAATGTTTAAAATGTTAATTTGAGCCACAAGACCTACTGCGCTTGATTAATATATCTATGAGGATAGTACATGGGATAAAGTGATATCCTTAAGTTCATATGTACTTTAATTTCTGAAAAAATTCACGATATTATCTTAAAGTTAACATTGCTTACTACCCAATTGTAAAAATGATTTGAATATTAAGACACCCTCTTAGAGACGCTCAGGAAAATTCGTCATTATCCATCTTGAGTAATATATGATAAATGTAAGAAATCTGAGTGCCTTGGTACCTGCCGCAAGTATAATGAGATCAAAAAGCAAAAATAACAAGTTCGACTGAGCAGTTACAAAGATATTAAACCATTGGTCAGGGCATAAATACGGAAATATCTTTTTACTTTTAGAGACCACCAGAATTTGTCTTTAACAGCTTCTTGATCTCTACCAAAATTAGGATATATTTCCCAAAACTTGAATTACCACCCGATATCTGCTCGCTTCACAGCATTCGGGCATTAAAAGAATTTCTTAGCGTTCTGCATCGAAGTTATTCACTTTTCGGATACATTATTAGTCTCTAAGCTTTTCTACTCTAATTTTTCTTTCCTTTAAAAAATATTGAATGTTAAAAATCACTTTGCTTTGATTCTCAACATTGTCATATCTATTGCGTTCTCAGGACAGATGCTGAAACACCGGCGGCAGCTTGTGCCAAGGCATTTCTGGCTGTCATATTTTGCGATTCTTTGATTGTCGGTTTCGATGATTTCCAAAGCATTTTCAGGGCATTCTTCCACGCATTGATTGCACTCAATGCATTTAGGT
>JAUPKV010000254.1 GCA_030837265.1 Methanobacteriota archaeon | reverse complement strand
CGGTAGCATCTTCAGAAGTCAGACTTCCTGAGGTACTCATCGTGTTCACCATGTCACAGCCTTCATTTATCCAGTATTCGGTATCTTTTCCTGACCCGTCCTCATACACCACAAGCAAGCCGATCCCATCAAAGCAGACAAAATTTGAGGTGTCACTATTGGCATTTGTAACTGTTGTTGTAAAGGTTCCACTTTCCTTTACAAGATCCGTTACATCATAAGCCCAGGTTCCGGATGGATAGTCATATATCGAGCCCCACCCTTTCTGGTCAGAATATTCCTTATTCGGAGCTAAAGACTTCCCCTGGAATTGCAGGTTCATGGTAGGATAGACTCCGGTAGTGCCTGTAGCGCTCCATGTCCAGAAATTGTAGAGCCTTGCGAATTTTACGGTTGCATTTGCAGGAAGCGTCAAGTTATGAGTTACGGTGTATGAACTGCCGCCAAGTACCTTACCACTGTAGACACTGTTTCCGTAATCATAAATTATGTTTCCGTCAACGATGCCATGAGCATATGTTTCGAGAGGTTTGTCTCCGACATACCCGTTATGCTGTACCTGTTGGGTGATGCTAAGTTCATTATTTGTCGCTACAGTGTCGCTTATAGTGGAGCCAGGAACTACAACTGCTTTAAGAGTGTAATTCTTTGCTCCGTCTGGCTTCCAGGTAAGTTCGACTAATTGTGTAGCCCCATTTGCAAGACTCGTAACCGATTTGCTTTCAACAAGGGTTCCATCAGCATAAAGTTCGACGGCAAACTCTCCTGCATTATTTGGCCCGCTGTTTGTTACATTTACCATTACGGAATTGTTTATTTTGTCCCAGATCTTAACCTGTGTGTTGTGCAAGACTTTGATGTCTTTTACGCCAAGGTCTGCAGTTGTCTTTGTAGTGCTTGATGTACTATCGGTAGTGCTTGATGTACTATTGGTAGTGCTTGATGTACTATTGGTAGTGCTTGATGTACTATCGGTAGTGCTTGGTGTACTGTCGGTAGTGCTTGATGTACTATTGGTAGTGCTTGATGTACTATCGGTAGTGCTTGATGTACTATTGGTAGTGCTTGGTGTACTGTCGGTAGTGCTTGATGTACTATCGGTAGTACTTGATGATGAAGTAGTATATTCGGCGGTCAGTATGGCAAGGGCATTCTTATAGAAAGCGGCAGTCCGGTCATAGGTCAGAGTATTCGTACCGGTCGATTTAAAACTGGCTTTAACATCCCAAGAATCTGATCCACAATAAGTACCCTGGGGCGTACCAGATGTGAGTGTTTTTCCGTTGAGTGTATATGCCCCGTCAGCGCTTGCCATATGTAGATCTGTAAGCTTTGCAGATGTCAAAGTAGCATCAGATGGTAAGGCTGATTGGAAAGTTGTTTCTCCTATGTAGTTTGAACCAGCGTCATCCGCGTAATAAGTATCCGCATCATGGCCACGATTTACCTGATACCAGATTTTTTTTCCACTACCATCATTGTAAGCCACAATAAGGGTTATCAGTTTTACTCTGCCATCGAATTTCTCGTCGGTAGGCTCTGTATGTACGAGAGCTTTGTTATCACCAGATTTTACAAGGCTTGTGACGTCATAATACATCATGTAGTCACTTGTTACCTTGTTCACATGGTCGTTTACCTGGACATATGCTTTTCCATCATTACCTCCATTGGAAATGTATGCAAAAGGAACGTTGAGGGTTTCTGTTCCAAGAGCCTTGTCGTTAAAGGTTACTGTTGCCTTTCCTTGGTAATTGTTTTGCATGTGTCCGCAGTATACGGTTGTGAGCAACATTGCCCATTCGACCTTAGCACCAGTCGGCACGGTAAAGGTCTTGCTTATATCTTTGACAGTGTGTATTCCTTGAGTATCTGTTCCATAGTAACTGTCAACATAGACACCCCCACTTACTGTTCCGCTGTGGACAGAAGCAAGAGGGATTCCGCCTACGAAATTGTCAGCCAGGCAGACTCCACTACTTAGAATCAGGGTTAGTAATATCAGAATAAGCTTTCTGTTCGTTAATCTTCCTCCTGTACTTTAGTTAGAGAAATAACACCAGGAATCTGTACTAAGTAGTTCCTCTCAGATAAGCAATAGGAATTTAAACTGTTACCAGTAAAATCAGAGTCAAATGGTTATTATATTGTTTTCGGGGAAGTACCCCATTACTGTTTTTCAGACTAATTTATCAAACAAATTCCCATTTCTGAATATTCCCTTTGACAGATTCTCTTTTGGATTCTTTCTCCTACATTATTTAAGATTACAATTATTCTTTAATACAAACACTCATTTTCTTAACAACTTTTCAGATATATTAATCTTTCTAAATGCTTCATAAGAGTAATATAACCTAAACTCCTATGTATATTTATAATTTTAATTAAAATTAATTATAATTTTTATCTTAAGATTTCAAGTTATTTTTAATAAGTAATTCTTTCGTTGATATTGTTTTTAAGAACAATTGCCAGAAGTTATAAATGGAAAATCGAATGATCAAAAGTAGCATTTTATACTAAAATTCTATCTGGATTAATCATAAAGAAATTTAACACTTATGTTTATTCTAATATTATTAAATATATACAACGGTTATATCGAAGGCTATTTTTTAATAAAATTTAAATACTTTGTATTCGACTTTCTCTTGAAATTACTGTATAGTAAAAAAACTCTTTATACAAGATGCACTAAATTATGGTAAATTAATGCATAATCTTAATTTCTAATTATAAAGAAGGCTATATAACTCTGCATTTAACAAGTATTTAAGGTAATGAGTCTTATTATATGTGACTATCTGTTTAAAATATCCAATGATACCCGTAACAAACAAACACGAAATATCAATATCAAAGATAGACTGCTTGGCAATGAATCTTCGATAATTAATATGTCTGGTTTGAAAATAAGCTGATTAGTTGTTCTTTATTTTTTCTTGACTAAAATTCGATAGAAAAATCTTTGTGACTTCAAGAGTAGCTATTCTACCATGGCTGAAATGAAACCCTTCATCGGTATGATCTGTGCCTCATTCCGATTCTGATGCTACTGTAACCTCTATGTATCTGTCCTTTACACACATTCGGAAAAACGCCATTCATTTTTAATGTCTTTGAGTTATGTACTGTTTTATAAAGTGACCTATTGTTTTAATAAAAGTAAATTATTTGATATCAGTTATGCTATTATCTTCAAAATTACTGGATTTTTCAGATTAGATTCAAAGTGAAAAGTCTATATAATAATATCTGTTATAGCTTAGGTGTTATCTTAAATATAAATATGAGATTGCATGTGATACGATGGAAACAAAACTTATGAGAATAGGGGTTTCCCTTCCCGATAATCTTTTAGGCGAATTTGATGAAATCATCGAGAAAAAAGGTTATTCTCACCGTTCGGAAGCTATAAGGGACGCAATAATTAGTTATATTTCCTGTTACGAGTGGATGTGTGATATTAAAGGCCGTCACATTGGAGCAATTGCAGTAATTTATGACCATAAAAAACATGGTCTTTCAGACGCCATAACAGATATCCAGCATAACTATTCTCACCTAATTAAGTCTTCTGTGCATATTTTTCTTGATCATAATGACTGTTATGAGGTAGTCATTCTGGATGGGAACGGCACAGAAATTGCAAAACTTACTGAAGCTATGATGACTCTCAAAGGGGTAAAATTCTCAAATCTCACAACTGTTTCATCTAAAGGAAAAGCTTGACCTTTCTTATTTGCAATGGCAAGGTTTTTTCATTTGTTTCACAAAGTTTTATAAATTGATTTGCAATGCCAGATAATTTAGGTTTATTCAGATAGCAAGGTTCACTTATTAATATTTTT
>JAUPKV010000253.1 GCA_030837265.1 Methanobacteriota archaeon | reverse complement strand
CTGGACCCCTTAACCGCCTTTAGGTACTCATCAACAAGAGATGAGTCTTGAAGGAAATCACCGGGCTTAACAACATACTTAGCAAGTTCTCTAGACGCTTTCTGTGGACTTTGACCACTACTACCAATCTCATGTATATCTACAATAAAAGAACCTTCAGTTATATCGTTCCATTCATCAACAAGCTCTTGCTTAGGTACATACGTCATATCAGCTACTACATGAATATGGACATGCCAGCTTTTTAAAACAGAATTATAAGTTGTCTCTATACTATAAAAACCACCAGCACATTTCTTAAATACGTCTCTATGTCTTAGCTTCACAAAGCAACGTCTTAACTTACTAAAATAAGCCTTATCTATCTTAGAAACGTTCTTATCTGTTAATACAATATGCTTAGGTCTTTTCATCTTTATAATAAACTTTTCTACCTTAACAGCCAACTTAGCAGAGCGTCTTACCATACACACTGGACACAACCTATGACCACAAGACATAGGACGTGCCAAAGTATCACCACAGCAATTAGCCTTATAGGCAAGAAAACTCTCACCACAATTCCTAACGTTCCTAGCTTCCTTATAGCGCCCAGCTTCACTAAGTACATCCGCAAGTTTTTCACGCTGATCCCGAAGTTCATCAAACTTTTGTGACCAATCAAGAGACTCATCACGAACAGGCTTCGACTTTAAAATGCCTACTTGTTTACAGGTATCAAGTCTAATAGAAAAATCCTCGTTCGGACAGTAACTATCAAGAGAACAAGACATCCCTTTATAATAGTATGGATCAAAAAGCTCACCAAAATAAGGACGTGCTTCGCACAATTTGTCAGATGAGTTTAGCGCTTTAGAACCCCCCCAAGAGGTATCTATTAAGCCTTGTGATAATTTATCGTACATAGTAAAAGCTAATGCACTTTCCCCTGTGGGGGGGCTTATAGAGACGCTCAGGTCGCACTCCTGCGTTGCCCTATCCTTCTCCACAAGAGAAAACACACTAGCTCTATCCTGCTTGACATTTATGTCATTCTGTTGTAAACTATCATTGTACATGATAAGTACTCCATTATAACAGAAATTAATGTTATCTTGCTGTAAACTATCATTAAAGATATATCCTTCTTGATAAATTGCGATCGATATATCAACCAAAAAAGAACCTAATTCTAAAGCCTGTGTACCTCTAATATACAGGCTTTTACTTTTTAATCATTCTCAATAACTATATCCCTCTCAAAGATCACATCTATATTCCTTGCTTCATTCTCCTCGCTAAAAATTGCTTTCAAAATCCAACCATCTTCGGCATAATTATTAAGACATTTCTCAAGTCTTTTCCCTAAACCATCACGATCAATTATTACAACAAAATATTTTTTCATTGTTCACCTTTCTGCAAAACATGTCATAAATATTAAAGCTAAATTTTTTTCCGTGTTTTCGTCAAAAATAACAGTAAGGCAGTAATAGCAATAACTGATAAACCACGTGCAAAGACAGCTCCTATAGACTCTTCAGTACCAGTTCTACTATATATCCTACCACCAGTGGAAGGCAAAGTCAACATTACAATAACAAAAATAATTGTACCAATTATAAGAATTACCTTTTGTAACTTATTAGAAAACATATACCCTCACCAATATCCATAAATAGCTTTTTTATCTCTCACAACATACACTAGCCATAGACAAGAAAAGAAAAACAAACCACCACCTATAGTGGTGATAAATGACTTTCGATTGCCCAAAATCAAAAAAATCCCTAGATATCACATAGATAGAATCAAACTATCCAAATTTTCTGTGCAAAATAAGCTCTTATCCTTTAGATATTTTTTTATAGATTCTGCCAGATACACTTTCAAATCGATAATCAAATTTATTGTTTCTTCATTATTTTCAAGTAGCTTACCAGAATGTATAATTGAATTTCTTTTGTTGTAACCTTTGCGAATATTATCAAATATATTCTTTCTTTCTTGTCGATCTCCAGCAATTAAAAAAGCACACCTCATAGCAAGCTTATAAGAAAGATAGCTTCTCTCTCCTTCTCCTTTTAAATAAATTTGCTCTAAACCAAATATTAAATCTGTAAGCTTATCTTCTAGATGCCTTTCATGAAATGACTTATTGAACCATCTTATTGCACCATCTTCTTCAATCTTTTGGTCCCAAAATTTACTTACATAACACTCTAATTCATCAATACATTTAGGGATAGCGTATTCAACAGTATAACCTGGCCAGAAAGGTGGTACGAACTCCTCAGAAGTATCCCGAAATTCAATTCCATAATTGGACATTTTAGAGCCCGGTAACCAGAAACAATAGATACCTATATCACTAAAATAATGAAGTCGAAAAAAACAGAGTACCCTTGTTATCGTTTTAAATAAATATTCTAAACTATCCTTGTCCCAAACTGAACCAGTTAAATCCTCGTTAATTTCCAGCAGACAAGAATCAAGCTCTAAGGCTGGTATATACTGTTTTTTTTCACTCTCTATTATATCGTTAATCTTTTCTATCTCTATTTGGCATGGGTTTCGCAAAACGATTTTATTATTGATCTCAATAAGCTCTGTTTTTCCTGAAATACTATGAATGTAAGCGATAATTCCAGGGAAATAATAAGGACAACGTATAGACATAAGGAACTCCTTTCACATTTCATACATTTTTAGGGGCTGAAATCATGTAAACAAACTGTAACCCTATACAAGAACAGCGTCTATCGGGATACACGAAATGCAAGATATAGAGCAACCATCTATTAATAATGAAAAATATAATTTCCTATACAATAAAAAACCTCATCTATAAATTTACCTACAATTTCACTTAAATAACTTACTTAACCCATAACTAATAGCTTTATCAGCTACCTTATCTTGCAAAGTTGATCCTAATCTCCGTCTAGGTGATCCTGTATCACAATGGCACTTCGATTCTTTCCCTAAAGAATAAACAATCAAAAGCCCAATACCAAATAAAAGCCAAACATTGGTACTAATTCCCAAAAATCCCATCTGTCCAACAGCTTGCAGATGGGGGACCTCATTATAAATCTTCGCATATTGTTGCTTCATCTCTACCATATCTCGCCCAATCGCCTGCAACTGACGCTCTATATTAGAAGATTGTCTTTCCATCTCTGACGGTAGCTGAATAGGTAAATTGGCAAGGTCATAGCTAGGTTGTAGGTGAGTGGATAAGTAGGTAGGTAAAATAGGTAGCTCAACCCTCTTCTTACGAGCCGGACATTTCGCCTGATGACCAATAGCCTGCTCTTCCAAAACAAACCCCGCCTTTCCACAATTCCAACAGAAATAACTTTTCCCATCATGCCCAACGCCCTTACAAACTTTTCTAATCTCCATTTTTCTACCTCTTACATCTCCAAATCGGAATACCATAACTATCGGCTTCTCTCACAAGCTCCTTCTGTGTAGTACGTAGTTCCTTAGCAATATCACGCAAAGGAATCAAAGTATGTAACCCATAAGGGAAACTATGCAATCGCCTTGACACGCACCAACGCCAGACAGTTACAGTCGCTACATCTAAAAGTTGAGCTGCGCCTTTTGAATTTACACACATCATACTCTCACTTCCCCCAATAGAATGAAACAACCACATTACAATTATAAGCACATAAACCAAAGATGTCAAGGTTTTTTTATCCATCAGAAATAATCGTTCTCATACGATAGAACCCTTGTGTATCTTTAAATACGTCAGCAATGGAATAGAACACATCTAATCTGCGCCATTCATTTTTACCACACCAACAATCAGGTAAACAACAATCATCATCATCATCATCAAGAACCATATTATAATATACCCCGAATGTACTAACAAGCCTGGACCCCTTAACTGCTTTTAAGTACTCATCAACAAGAGATGGGTCCTGGAGGAAATCACCGGGCTTGACAACATACTTAGCAAGTTCCTTAGATGCTTTCTGTGGACTTTGACCTTTACAGATCGGAAGAGCGT
>JAUPKV010000252.1 GCA_030837265.1 Methanobacteriota archaeon | reverse complement strand
TAAATTCGAAAAGGTTGTTTAATTTTATGAAAGCTATAATCCTTGCAGCAGGAGAAGGGCTTCGTTGCAGGCCTCTAACTCTTACACGTTCAAAAGTAATGCTTCCTATTGCCAACAGGCCCATTCTGGAGCATGTTATAGATTCGCTTGAAAAAAATGGAATAACCGAAATTATTTTGGTTGTCGGATATGAAAAAGAACGAATTATGGACTATTTCCAGGATGGGCTGAACTTTGGAGTAAAAATAAAATACATCGAGCAAAAGGCTCAACTTGGCACTGCTCACGCAATCGAACAGGCAAAGAAATTAATCAGCCCCGATGATTCTGAATTCCTCGTTCTGAATGGTGACAACCTGGTAGAGCCAAAAACAATAGCTGATCTTCTTAATAATTATGAGGGCGATGCCAGTCTTTTAACTGTAAGAATGGAAGATACGGCAGGTTACGGCGTAGTGTTAAAAGAAAAAAAGAGAGTTACAAAGATTCTGGAAAAAAGGCCTGGGGACATAAGCCGCATTGTGAACACTGGAATTTATATTTTTACACCGCAAGTATTTGAAACGATTGAAAAAACTCCAATCTCTGAGAATGGAGAATATGCAATAACTGATACTCTCCAGATTATGATAGATGAGGGAAAAACAGTTACGGCTGTCCCAACCGAATCAAAATGGCTGGATGCCATACATGCCTGGGATCTATTAAAAGCAAATGCTATAGTCCTGAATTCAGCTAAAAATTTGAAAATTGAAGGAGAAGTGGAAGATGGGGCAGTAATCAGGGGAAAAGTAGCGATAGGAAAGAACACGAGGATTCGTTCAGGAACTTACATTGTAGGCCCTGTAGTCATTGGGGATAATTGTGATATAGGACCCAATGTTGTCATCTTGCCATCTACAACAATAGGTCATAATGTATCAATCAGGTCATTTACCGAAATTCAGAACAGTATCATAATGAACGACTGCAGGATATACTCTCACGGGCAGATTTCTCATTCGATAATTGGAAGCAACAATACAATTGGCTCGGGTTTGTTTGTTGAAGAAAAAGACGGTCTGCAGATCATCATGAATGGAATTATTCATCGGGCTGCCCGATTAGGGACTATATTCGGAGATGATAATAGGATCGGAAACAGTGTTCTCGTGAAGGCTGGAGTAACAATATCTGTAGACTGTCAGGTGGAATCCGGAAACACAGTATATAAGGATCTGCCCCGTCATTCGGTGGTTCTTTAATCTTAAAAGGGGTAAAAAAATGTGTGGAATAGTAGGATATGCAGGAGAAAGATCTGCTGAATCTGTTATTATTGAATCCCTCAAAAAACTCGAGTACCGTGGATATGATTCCGCTGGTATTTCTGTTCTGGGCAGCGGAATAGATACTTTCAAATCAGTTGGTAAAATTGTAAACCTTGAAGCTATAATTCCGAAAGAAATAAGCGGTCATATAGGAATAGGACACACTCGCTGGGCAACTCATGGAAGACCAAGTACGGTTAATGCCCATCCCCATAATTCCGGAAATCCATGTAAAATCTCAGTAGTACATAATGGGATTATTGAGAATTACATGTCATTAAAGGAGAGACTGACTTCAGAAGGATATGAATTCAAATCGGAAACCGACACCGAAGTAATTGCACATCTCCTGCACAAACACATATACGGGAAATTTGATGGAAATATTGCAAAGTATGATATCCTTACAGGGCTCAGGAATGCATTGAAAGATATTGAAGGCTCTTACGCAGTGGCCATCCTCTGCGCCGACGAGCCGGGAAAACTGGTACTTGCCCGTAAAGACAGTCCGCTTGTCATAGGACTTGGCAAAGGGGAAAATTTTGCGGCATCGGATGTAACTGCTTTTTTAAATTATACTAGAGATGTCATTTTTGTAAATGACTTTGAAACAGCTGTCCTGACTCCTGCAGGTGTGGAGATCTTTGATAGAGATGGAAAAGTCCGTGAAAAGAAGATAGAGAAAATAGAATGGGACTTTGAAGCTGCCGAGAAAGCTGGTTACGAACATTTCATGCTTAAAGAAATTCATGAGCAGGTAACTGCTATTCATAATACACTTGCAGGCAAAGTCTCGGAGCTTGAAGGCACAATATCTCTCACAGAACTTAATATGAGCGACGACGAGATTCGGAAGCTCACAAGAGTTCAAATTCTGGCATGTGGGACCTCCTGGCATGCAGGGCTGCTGGGTAGATATCTTTTCGAGCAGTTAGCAGGAATTCACTGTGATATTGACATTTGCTCGGAATACAGATATCGCAACCCGGTTATGAATGACGGAACCATGGCTATTGCAATAACCCAGTCAGGAGAAACTGCGGATACACTTGCAGCCGTTAGGGAGATCATGTCATACAACTGTCATACTCTTGCAATCACAAACGTCGTGGGAAGTACGATTACAAGAGAAGCTACATGTGTACTTTATACAAGAGCAGGCCCGGAAATTGGGGTTGCAGCTACAAAAACCTTCAGCACTCAGATTACGCTACTTTATTTGCTTGCAGTAAAGTTTGCCCTTGCAAGAGGTAAATTAAGCCCTGATTACGTTAAAAGATTCATTACTGCAATACGGAAAGTGCCGGGTCAGATTCAGCAGATTTTAAACCAGAAAGAAGCGATAAGAGAGTGTGCCGAGCAGTTTTCAGATTCAAAAAGTTACTTCTTCCTCGGCAGGCATTTAAACTATCCTATAGCCCTTGAAGGAGCTCTCAAACTAAAAGAAATTTCATACTTGCATGCAGAAGGTTTCGCCGCCGGTGAGCTTAAGCACGGGCCAATAGCCCTGCTTGAGAAAGGAACTCCCGTAGTCACAATTGCAACTAGAGGGCCGACTTACGACAAAGTGCTGAGCAATATTAAAGAAGTAAAAGCAAGAGACGCAACAGTCATTGCAATTGCCGATAATACTGATACGGAAATCGGGAAGTATGCGGACATAGTTCTCACAGTTCCCCGGAGTGACGAACTGTTGTCCCCGATGCTTAGTGTAGTTGTCCTTCAGTTAATTGCATACTATACTGCCCTTGCCAGGGGTTGCTCTATCGACAAACCTCGCAACCTTGCAAAAAGTGTTACAGTAGAATAACGAAAAGTCATAGCTTTAGAATAAAGCACGGAAAAGTGAATATTTAATAAATTTATTCAGGAACCCCAGGAGTAGGAATATGAAACTCTTCGGATCTTCAGGAATTAGAGGCATAGCAAACATAGAAATCATACCCGAACTTGCACTTAAAGTCGGGCAAGTACTGGGCAGCCGGAAAAAAACCGCAGTTATTGGAAGGGACCCTCGAGTTTCGGCTCCTATGATCGAACATGCTTTGATTGCAGGACTGACCGCATCAGGCTGCGCTGTTACAGAAATAGGTCTTGTTACCACTCCAACCCTTGCATATGCAGCAAGAAATTACGAATGTGGAGTAATGGTTACAGCCTCCCATAACCCGTCAGAATACGTAGGAATTAAACTATGGAACCCGGACGGTATGGCTTTTGATTCAGCACAGCAGGATGAGATAGAAAGAGCTATTGAAGAGGAGAGCTTTTCCCGGGTTCCCTGGAACCTGATAGGGAAATTCGAAGAAGATGGAAATGCTATCAGAGAACATATGGATAAAATCAAGAAACTGGTAGGAAATTCCAAGCTTAAAGTAGTACTCGACTGCGGATGCGGGGCAGGGGGGACGATCAGTCCCTATCTCCTTCAGGAACTGGGCTGCGAGTTAATTACCCTTAATGCTCAACCTGATGGGCACTTCCCAGCAAGAAATCCGGAGCCAACGGACGAAAACCTTTCTTTACTAAAAAAAGCAGTCGTGGATTTCGGAGCTGATCTGGGTATTGCACATGATGGAGATGCCGACAGAATGATGGCAGTAGATGAAAAAGGCAATTTTGTATCCGGAGACGACCTGCTTGCAATTTTCGGACGATACGAGTGCGGAAACAGTAAAGGAACTGTGGTTGTGCCTGTAGATACTTCGATGATGGTCGACGATTACCTAAAAGGTTCCGAAATCATAAGGACAAGGGTTGGCGATGTCTATGTTGCTGAAGGTATTAAGCAATGTGGGGCAATCTATGGGGGCGAGCCTTCAGGAAGCTGGATTTTCCCGAAGATTTCTTATTGTCCGGATGGAATTTATGCAGCTGCAAGACTTGTAGAGATTGTTAACAAAAAGAAATTAAGCAAGCTCAGGGAAGAACTTCCCAGTTATGCCACAAAGAGGGGGACACTGCCATGTGCAAACGAAAAGAAGGCAGAGCTAATGCAAAAAGTAAAAGTGAAGCTTGAGCCGCTGGGAAAAGTCCTTGATATAGATGGCATCCGGGTTGAAATGGCAAACGGCTGGATACTGGTTCGCCCCTCAGGCACAGAGGCAAAAGTCAGGATTACTGCTGAAGCTCGTGATGATGTTGACGAGCTTTTTGATATGGCAGAAAAAATAGTAAAGGAGGCACTTTAATGAAAGCTGTTATCCTTGTGGCAGGCAAAGGCACAAGGATGGAGCCTCTAACTACTGACTGTCCCAAAGTGATGCTCCGGGTTGCAAACAAGCCCATCCTTGAGCATATCGTAAACACAGCTAAAGATGCAGGCATTGAGGGTTTTGTCTTCGTTACGGGATATCTTGAAGAGCAAATTCGGGAATATTTTGGGGACGGAAGCAAGTGGGGAACAAGCATAGATTATGTCCCTCAAAAAGAGCAGTTAGGGACTGCAAATGCAATAGGTTATGCAAAAGGACATGTTGGTGAGGTTTTTCTTGTACTTAATGGGGACATGCTTATCGGACAGGAAGATTTAAAAGCACTGCTCTCAAGGACAGAAGAAGCTCTTATTTGTGTGAAAGAAGTTGAAAATCCTTCCGATTTCGGAGTGCTTGAAACTGAAAATAATAAAGTTGTCCGGATTATTGAAAAACCCAAAAACCCTCCGACTAATCTGGCAAACGCCGGGATATATCTCTTCAGGGAATCAATATTTAAATTCATCGACTTAACTCAACCATCAATAAGGAATGAATTGGAGATTACTGATTCTATCCAGATGTTGATAGATAGTGGAGCACCAGTAAGTTATAGCCTTCTTGAGGGCAGATGGATTGATATCGGATACCCCTGGGACCTCTTGAAAGCAAATGAGGGTCTCCTGAAAGAGCTTAAAGGCAGTTGTGAAGGCGAAGTTGAGCCCAATGTGACTATAAAAGGCGAAGTTGCGATCGGAAAAGGCACCATAATCAAAAACGGTGCTTATATTGAAGGTCCTGTCATTATCGGAGAAAACTGTGAGATCGGACCTAACTGTTATATTCGTCCCTCCACAGCGATCGGAAATCGGGCCAAAGTTGGAAATGCCGTGGAAATCAAGAATACAATCATGATGGAAGGCACTCATGTAGGGCACCTGAGTTATGTAGGTGACAGCGTAATCGGGAAACGTTGTAATTTTGGAGCGGGCACAAAAGTTGCAAATTTGCGACATGATGGAAAAAATATAAAAGTTAAGGTAAAAGGCAAGGTTATTGATTCAGGACGAAGAAAACTCGGAGTAATTATGGGAGACGATGTACATACCGGCATCAATACTAGTATAAATATCGGTGTAATGATGGAAAAAGATAATTGTACTCGTCCAGGCGAAACTGTCTTGCACTAAACTATTTAACCTTAAAATAATTTTTTATATAAGTTTATGAATAAATTTCTTTTATTGTCCAGAGCATTGCACCCCGGAAAAAACCTTCAGTTACTACATTAAAAGAGCCTTCATTCATGGAATTTACAGCTTCCTTTAAAGGATTGTTTGAGTCAAGTATCTTCCTTACTGTCTGTTCATCGGTTTCTACCCTCATAGAAGGTTCCAACTTTGAGTAAGGGTCATCAGCAGAATCATACCTGTAAAAATCCAATACTTTCCCTCCTGTCATAAGGAAGGTCACATAAAGCATTTCGCCGTTTTCAAGTTTTATTGTCACGGCTATTTGTTCACTTCCCACCAGCCTTTGAAAAAGTACGGGAATTTCATCAAATTTCTGGTTATAAATATCAGTTAGGATACTCAGTTTCGAAAAAAGATCACTATTAGGATTTAAACCGTCAGGTGCTTTATACAGACTGGCACTTCTCACAACCGGATCTGACGCATCTACTATTGGAATTAATAAAAGTAAAATGAGTAGGAAAATACTCAAAGTTCGATTTTTAATGCAATGTACCATATTTAAGAATAAGAGGCAGATATATAAAAGGATTGTTAATAATATTCAGGTCGAAATTAAAGCTGAGATAAATAAAAAAATGAAAAAATTAGAAAAAATGATGTATTTACCATAAAGATAATTCACGGTAATTATTAAAGTTTAAGAGATGGTCTGAAGATCTCTGTACAGTATTTATCAAAGACCTGGTCTTCAACCTGCTCGCAGATTTTTTTAAAGTCTTTTGATTTAGGATCATGCTTGCTCATAGTTTTCTTGACTTCAGCATTCATTTTGTCAAGAGTTTTCTGGTCGAAACCTTCTGTATTCTCCATAGTAAACATAAAAATCATGCTCTGAATTACCTGATTTGCTACATAATGTGCTTAACTTATCAGTCCGTATTTCACAGACTTAATACACAATACAAAATTAAATACAATAAATCTGTAAGTCGTTTATTCTTAAATATTTCTTAATATTTTTAACCGTTACGCTAAAATTATTCTGGCTTATAATTTAGTTTTATATTATTTTCTCTAATATATTACCTTTCTCTTTTGATCAATCCTCTGTATATATCTAAATAGATTCGAATCGTGAAGTTCATCATCACAACTTTAGGATGTTCATAATTCAGATATCTATAATCTGTATACTTTAAAAGCTAATCACCTATTTGTTTACTCATATAAATATTTTACACTCAGTAAGGCCCATAAAATGTATAAATTTGTAGGACACAATAATATCATCATATTTATATATTAGGATTCTTATTATAATAGATATCAGTGGAATACCTATGCTTTTCCTTCGGGAATTTTAAAAACATTCCTATAATCTAATCACGAAGAATGTCTCTAAGTCAAAACATGGCTCAGTCTTAGGGTTAATTTTATAGCTCTTCGGATTACTATAGCAGTATACAAAAGCATCCGAGTTGATAACGAAGTGCGACCTGTCTCACAAAGAGTGAACGCGAAAAAGACTCATGAAAGTAATACCGAATTTGGAAAATCGAGCTCTGAGCTTCTTATTCTGAAGCCTGAAGGTTATCCATTGAATGGCATGATGGATGAATATCCGGTGATTGAAAACCGGGATGTTTTTGAATTTTATGCCCGAGAACAATGGAACGGACATGTCGCTCGCAAGGGAGACTATCTTTTT
>JAUPKV010000251.1 GCA_030837265.1 Methanobacteriota archaeon | reverse complement strand
TACGTAAAACATCTCCCCTGGTTAAGTATCTCATTGATGATTATGTCACTATCACTCCTTCAACCTGTCCGCATGGGTTTAAAAATTCTGTTTCTCCCAAGGGTCGTTATGAATTAACAGTGGACTTTAATAATAGAACCTGGGGTTCGCTTGATTTTGAAGAACTTATTTATAAATTCGGGTTACCTATAGATTACCGGGTTTTCATTCATGACAAACTAATCCAGGTAGAACTCGAGGAATATCCCAGCTGCCCTGATTATGATAGCATTTCTTTGAAAACCGAATTAAGTACATTGACCGGATTGACTGTCGAGGTAAAACTATTAAAACTCGGAGAATTGACTTCTTTCAGGAAAGTCCGAGAAAACAAATCTATCATAAAAATACTAGATTTAAGAAAGAATAGCCGACAAACTCTACCAAAAATATTATAAATTTATCTAAGCTAAAAAGTGAGGAAAATAAAAAGAGAATAAGAAAAAGAGCTAGATCAAAAGAGCGCTCTCTTTCTAGATATATTCTCAACTTTTCTTTTTATAAAACCCAAAATAGATTCCGCCCCCTGCAACTACTACGAAGAGAGTTCCTAAAACATCAGATCCGGAGAAAGAAATACCTCTATTTCCTGCTTTTCCGGCTGAATTATTCTGCATTTCGTAGCCTTCAACGTAATCAGGGTTAGAAGCTGATTTAGAAATCTGGGGGGCTGGTTGGGAAGAATCGACCCCATATCCTGCATCGTTCTTTACAACAGTCTGATTGTTGCTCCCCGAACTTCGAATCACAGGTGTTGAACTTCCTTTATCCCCACTGCTGCTGTGTTTTACGGGTTCTTCCTGCTTAAGAGATTCCTGAGTAGCCTTTTGAATTGCTTCGCTAAAACCCGGAACCGAAACCAGACCCGATACGTAGCTGTTGAGGAGGGAATTTCCACAGGTGTGATGGCAACAGGTGACCCCGTCTTCAACTACGGACTCTGCATATTCCGTAGCCAGGCTTTCGAGAACCTCATTTGAGGTATCCCAATTGCCCTTACGGGCAGTTTCAAGCATCCTAGCTGTCATAGATTGATATGCATAGGGATTGTTCTGCTTAATCCAGCCACTGAGTTCCTTGTCTTCCATGTAGGTCTGATACACCTGATTCCACATATCATCAGTGATTAAATTCGGATTAGTAGCTTCCCAACCCCATAAATTCTCAATAAAATCTGACATTTCTCGGGCTCCCGCATAACCATGTTCTTGCATGCCCTCGATCCAGTTCGGGTTGAAATAGCGAGAGTAGGTTTCCCTTGTGAGAAATTCATCAAGAGTTTCAATTTTTTCATCCCCTCCTGTCAGCATATTCGTAATAAATGAATCCGGATACTTTCCTCCCGAAACTGAGCTGATAGCAAGGTTCAGCCCTCCCAGGTACTGGAAGAAGTCATCATTATCAAGAGTCCCATAAAGATTCGTGCTCCGGCTGTGTACTGTAGCTTCAACACCTTCAAGGTTCTTTTCGAAAAGACTTCTCAGGTTTTCACCCCAAATATTTTCTCCGTAGGCGTTGCACATCTTGCTGATGTAAAGGCCTGCAAGCGTATCATTGCTTTCCCAAGTATCACTTGCAGAAACCGCATTCGGAAGTCCTGTGCCATAGGCACCGTCTGCAGACCCGAAAATCCTCAGCAATGCAAGATCTAGAGCTTCACTTTCGTTAAGGGAATTTTCACTCATCAAAGAGGCTTTCAAAGCTTCAGCATTTTCCCGAACATAGTTGGGGGAATCTACCTGAGCATAAGCCATTTTTACAGCCTTGTCCAGCAGATGCACCTTGTCAGGATACATATCCCTGTAGAGCCCGGAGATCTGGATAATCACATCAACTCTGGGTCTTCCCAGTGTTTCCATGGGAATGGCTTCCACATCGACTACTCTGCCACTGTTCCACACAGGCTTAACCCCGAGCAGGTAGAATATCTCTGCCTCCATAACCCCTTCATGCCTTGTAGTTTCCCCGGCCCAGAGAACATAAGCTACCTTTTTGGGGTAGGTCCCATGCTCGGCAACATAGGCTTCAAGCATCTGGTCAGCCATCTGCTGCCCTAGAGTCCAGGCAGCTTCTGTTGGCACTATTCGCTGGTCAAACGCATAGAAGTTTCTTCCCGAAGGCAGAGTTTCCGGGTTTCTAATAGGGTCACCTCCCAGGTTTCCGGGAATGAACTTTCCATCCATTGCATTTAGAACCTGCTGGATTTCCTCTTCACCTAAAGAAAGGTTTGTAGCATATTCTTCTGCATTGGACAGGAATGTAGTGACGGTTTCGTTTTTTCTCCCGAGTGCCTGCATCTGAGCATCCGTGGCATTGATCCCTTTGTTCAGGACGAGGTCCAGCAAATAAAGCTGAGAATTTTCGGTTTCATTGAACTCGTGAACCACGTCCGTAAAATCAGTGCCGAGCATGGAGTTTACCATACCTACAAGCTGATCCCCCTTTGGGCTCGTACCCAGAATATGCAGCCCATAAGGCATGGACTGGCTCTTATAATCGTCCAGAAGAGTTTTTAGTCCTTCCAGGAAAGTGGTATTAAAGTAGGTCTCATCGTTTTTTACCTCTGTCATGTTGAATTTTTCATCCAGGGAAAGGGACATGGTCAGGTTTAAAACCTCAGCCCTGTGAGCCGATTTAAGAGAGTCGTCTACCTTTTCCTGTTCATAGTTCTGGATAGCTTCGCTCAGGTTTGCATAATCCCCATAACTTCCTGCTGATATAATAGGGGGAACCAGATGGTCGACAATGACTGCTCCACCTCTGC
>JAUPKV010000250.1 GCA_030837265.1 Methanobacteriota archaeon | reverse complement strand
CATCAAAGAATACTATACGGTTGCTTCGTTTTGCGTGAGGTTTCAGCATTGCGTACCTGTTTGAAAGGTAAAGGTCTTTGAGGTCTAAGTCTATAAGTTCCTGTCTTCGTATTCCGGTTTTGGCAAAAAAAATGAACATGACTTTGAAGCCGATCCATTCAGCGGAGTCTATAAGATCTCTCATTTGTTCCAGGCTGATAAGTTGCCTTTCTTCGTGCCTTTGATCTTTATAATGCCTGAGGTATCTTTTTCGGAATGGGGGAATTATGTTTTTTTCTATTACTCCTTCCCATTCAAGCCAGTCATAGAAACAGGACAACGAAGAAAAATAGTTCTCCACCGTAGAAGCAGCGTAGTTCTTTTTATCCCGAATATGTACCAAGAAGTCTTTAAGGTCCTCCTGGTCGATCTGGACAGGATACTTGGATAGAAAATACTTGATATGGCTTTTATAGCTTTGAATGGTTCTTGGGGAAAAGTTCCGGACTCGGCAATCGAGCAAAAAATCATCAAGAAAAGACGTTTCAGGAAGACCCTGATCTATACCACAGTCCAATAATAAGCTATTTTTGTACATCGAAAACTGAAAAAGATAAAACTCCAAATGTATTAAGGTTACGGAATTTTTTCTTTTATTCGGGAAAAAATTATGTTTACACTTTGTTCGTGTAGGTGTTCGGCTGTTGTGTCTATTCCGTTCTCAAAAATTTGTTTTTCTATGATAGAGCAGCTGGCCAGGATTTCAAGAGTTTCAGGAGTTAGGTATTGTTTTTCACGGAGGTAGTTTTCTACAGCTACATTTATTGTATTGCTGAGGTCAAGGCCATACATATCAATAGTTTGTTTTAGAAAATTTTCTAAAGATGGATGAATTTGGACTCGGTCTTTTTTACCTAAACCGAGATTCCTAGCCACAACTATGGAACATAGTACCATATTGCACCCCCTAAATAAAATGGGAATTATAGTATTTATAACTAGGGATTATTATGATTGAGGTACTACGGCTTTAAGAGCAGTAACTAAATCTTCTAAAGAAACGCTTGATCTTGTATTGTTTTTAGATTTCCTTTCTTCCGGTTCCAGGTGTCCTATATACCGGATATAACCTAGATCTTCGCCCTTTCCATACCAGGGAATCCTGATCTTATCTGTAAAGGTCTTTGTAGGAAATGCTATAATAGCCTGACCTGGTTCAAGCTTTTCAAAAAGCCTGTTAAAGCGGTATAGTTTCGGCTGTTCGCTGCTTGGATAATTAGCACCTCTCAAGGAGATAAGGAACTGAAAAGAGGACCTTATGCCAGGCCTCAGTTTTCTCCATCCATGAGACGAAGCCACCAGGCGCACGTTTTGACTTCTGAGCTGTTCTGCGTTATGCTGGAGAATTGCCCCCGCCTGCTGATCCCCTGAAAAACCTTGTCCTCTACTTGGAGCTATATTATTTAGTTCGTCCAGGAAAATAGCTACCCTGGGATTCTTCCCTTGAAGCTGAGAGTAAGAGTACCCTGCAGGTTTAAGATCATAATTCATGGCTTTCAGGATCAAGGCCTCAAAAAGCTTTGCAGTCGTAGGAGCTACTAGAGAAGGATGAAGTATAAACCGTTGTAAGCAAAGCACATTTATGTGGTCACGGTCAAGCAAATTCCAGACTTCTTTAGGATCCTGGAAATACTTCTTTTCTATTTCGTAGTAATGGACCTCTTCCCCTTCTTCATCAGTGAAAAAGTTAATGTCAATATCGCAGGACTCAGGGATAAGGAGCCTTACAGGCGCCATCTTGGAAAGCTGCAAGACTTCTGAGGATTTCCCACGGTCAAACCAGACCAGGGTTTCCCAAAGATCAGGAGAAAGCTGGGTTCGTGCTTTAAGGAAGCCTTCAAGAAGCCAGTACATTAAGGTAGTTTTCCCGGCGCCTGTATTCCCTATCTCTAAGCCATGTTCACCAGGTCTTAAAATAAATTCTTTGTATAGCTTTTCTTCCCAGCTGTTCAGTTTTTCGCCTCCGGAGTATCAAAAATGAATTTCAGGAAAGAAATTATCTGGTCCTGGGAATATTTCCCCATTAGATAACCGAGAGTGCAAGAAAACAGGCCCACTATCAAGCAAATCTTTTGTATTTCAAAAGGGTCAACGGTCCAGAGTACCATTATAGCCACCTGCTACCCTGAATTTCTTTTATCATGCTTTCCGTGATAAGTTCGTGCTTGTGTATGAGAGTCATAAGCTGAAGCCGGGTAATGTCAAGGGCTTCCTCTATTGATTTTCTTCTTTCGTCTGAGAGTTGCACATATTCAGGATCATCTAAAATTGGTTCATAAGTTCCGCGAACTGTGCTTATGTCCTTTCGGATATCGTCAAGCAGCTTTTTATCTTCGTCATTGAGACCTTCTTTTTCTGATACTGCCGCTGTTATTGTATAGATTAAAGCCACAAGAGAGATTTTAGCTCTTAAGCTGGAGTCTATGTTATAGATCTGAGAGCGTAAAGCTTCAGCAAGCAGGTAAGGGAGGCCTAAAAATTTTTTATCGCTCTGCATCTTGATTGCCTCCTGCTGCCTGCTGAGAGTTACGTTTTTTCAGGAAGGAGAAAAGAGATTTTTTAGGAGCCTGATTAAGGTCTACCTGAGGGTAAAGAGTAGGGACCACAGGCCTTGGGATTATAGTATTTACTGCTTCCTGCCTTCCTAAGCGGTCCCTGGAAGCTGAGAGAGAAGCAGCCCGGTTCATAAAACACATTACTCCAGGAAGAGGTATAACGTACTGATCCACAGCTTCATAAAGAGACATGGCTGTAATCTGCTGCTGGCTGAGATCGTACATTGCATCAGTTGTAGGATTAATCAGGGCCTGGACTGTAGACCGTTTAAGGGCAATATCGGAATTATCACTTACCTTGCCATTTTCCTTAGCTCTCAGTTTTTCTGCAATTTCATTTGCCATCAGGACCACCTCAGAACATTAAGCCAAAGAAGAACCCGAAGAGAAGGCCAAAGAACATAGAGGCTATAAGCTGCCTGGCTTCTGGCTTAATCTTAAAAGCTTCCTGCAGTATTGCACCCTGGGTAATGTCACACATCAGAGCAGGATTTGTTTTGATGTACATCTTTACTTTGCCTTTAGGGGTTTCCACATCTGTTATGTAAGAATTTTCATCCCGGGAAATGTCCAGGTCCACCACACACCCGCGTTCCTGGTCAACTGCGTAAAGGTCCGCTTTTTTGCCTTTTTCTTCCAGCTGCACAGGCCTGGCAGAGACAGTATATTTACTGTCTTCTAATTTGTCATGCAGCATGTTATCTTTCAGGATCATGTTTTTTAATTCAAGGTTTGAAGTTCCGGGAATGATTTTAAGGACTTTTACTTTGTTTCCGCGTCTGAAAAGGCTCATAGGATCACCTGTTTAAATTGGTTTTAAAGACTGCACTATTGAGGCAATGGCGTTTATTATACGGACAAGTAACTCAATTGCAAGTTTGGCTTTCTCCAGGATGAAGTCTAAAACGGCTATCTGGTCACTGATGACGTTTTTTAGCATCTTAACCGGGCTTCTTGTCCTGGTTCGATGCAAAGAATAAGTTATTAAGAAAAACTCTAAAGTGAGGATGGTTGTTTCAATATACTCAATCAAAAACAAATTGAAGTAAAAGAAAATCTCGTCTATTATGTAACTGGCAATAAGAATTGCTGTTACCAGGTCATCTCCTACATAAGGAATTAAACCAACAAAGGAAAGGATCGCGTCCCAGGTCCAGCTGAATAGTTCTCCAGCTGCGTAAGAGAGTTGGAGCCCTAAAGCGTTTTCTGACTGTTCTGCAAATTCTTCATCAGTGGTAGCATAGAGAACCATATCAAAATAATCTGTACTACTGCCAGAGATTCCGGAAAACTGGAGTACACTTGAAGTTGTAGGGTTGTTGGTTTGTAGGGTTGCAGAGAGAGGTAATAAGGTTGTATATACATCCAGATCAAATACTGAATCTCCACTTAGAAAATAATATTGAACATGTAGATCCCAATCTGTAGCAGCAGGAGCAAGGGTTTCTAATTGAGTTGTTGTTACAGTTCCGTTAGGATATTGAAGAGCTATATCATAGGTCCACCAGCCCCATGATTTAGAAGAATTTACGTTCAGAGTGTATATTTTCCCGAAGGAATCAAACAGAAAAGTATTGTTAGAGTTCGCTGGAAGGTCATAAATTTCCATTCCTGAGAATGAAAGACCGTCAGGAGCAGTAAGAGAGAACGTTTTTATGTGGTCCTGTGTGATCTCTTCAACTGCTGAAGCTGGAGAGATGGCAGCAGCTAAAAGGAATAAGAGAAGGAAGGAGAAAAATAAAGGCCTTCTGGCCAATTTAGAACCTCCACCCAATTAAAGCAAACATAAAAACTATTACAGCAAGCTTAACTAGGCCGGGAATTGTTTCCTCGAGCCAGGTAAGGGATTCTTCGGCAGCCTCCCTGCTTGGCCTGTCTGTGCTGTCTGTACTGTCAGAGTCTTCTGAATCCACACCATCAGTAGGAACTAACCTTATTTGCTTGTAAGTGTCTCCTGATATGGTAACTGACCCTTCATAAGTATCATAATTAGTTTTAGTAACTGTTATAGTCCAGGTTCCAGCCAACCCATCCTGAGTAAAAACATAGTTTCCAGTTTTTGAGTTTGTGAGCATACTATGAGTAGTTGAGCCGTTTGAAATCTGAACATAGGAACTGTTTACAGGAGAACCTGTGTAATAGTCTACTACCACACCGTAAAGAGTATCTGAGCCTGTTGACGAGGTAGGAACAATATAAAAGTTCTGAGTGCTTAAAAGATCTGAAATATAGACATTAGAAGTGAATTGCTGATATCCATCACAGAGGATTGTAATAGTTTGAAGGCCAGCATTTACTGGAGTTTCATAATAACCTATCTCATTTGTGGTTGTAGAGCTGCCATTAACGCTAATCTGGGCTCCTTCTACTGCTGCTTTGGTAACCGAATTATAGACTTTACCAGAGAGGTAATATTCCCCGCTAAATACTGTACCTCTGTCATCTGCCAGCAAGATAGAATCTTTAACGATTTTTACATAAACAATTGTAGTACCCGGATAACTGGATAAATCAAATGATTTGACCTCTGAACCGGAAACTGACCATGTTTTAGAATACAGAACAGAGGAAGAATCCCTTAAATACATGTATAAGGTTGAGCCTGTAGAAGCCCCCGTATAAGATATTTTTACTGTATCTGATGTTTCATATGTTGATTTATCAAGGCTTACTGTAGTAGAACCATCAGGAGCACTCATGTAATATTCATCTGAAGCAACTACATTGCCTGAAGGATTTACCAGATAAACAGAATAAAAGCCCCCAACAGCATGAGCTGAGAGAGCATAAGATTTAGTATAATCGGAAGAAGGAACGCTGTAAGTATAATATTCAGTCCCACTTCCAGTATTATAACCTATTTTAACAGTGTACCCAGATTTGAAAGTTTGAGAAGGAATATAAGTGAATACTTGCATCTGACCTGATCTTTCATATTCTTCTTTATCGAGTGTTAGAGAAACACCCGAAGGAGAGTCGAAAGTAAAAGATCTAGACGCAAAAAAATAATCATTATTACTTAAATTGTCGTGCTGGAATAACCTAATGAAATAAGTTCCACTGCTATTGATTAGAGTAGTGGGAAAATTGTAGGGAGAATATGAGGTAATGTTTTGTGAAGAAATAATGTCCCCCGAAGGAGAATATAAATTAGCGAACATGTAAGAATAATCAGGATAGGGGTATCCGGCTGAAAAATACTGATATGTATCAGTATCTAAAACCTCATCATCACACCCAATAATACCATAGTCAGATGTAAAATCGTCGACATAGACATTATTATTTTCGTTGTTGAAATAAAAAACAATTGAAGCGGGTTCACCCGAAGTAATATAGGTTGTCGAATCGTATTTAACACCGTCTACATAACACTCAATTGCGGTTCCTGCTGAATTTTCAATAAATTCCACTCTATGATAACCAACCCAAGATGCAGTATTAGCCATGGATTGATCATAGAACAGCTGTTGCCCACTTGCATTATAAAGAGCCAATCCTACATCAGGCCATGAACTAGCAGAAGCATACCAAGTATAGGAGAGATAACCGTCAAATGCTTCATTGATAGTTAAAGTTGCATATGATGAACTACCACCTGTATAAAATTGTCTTAAATTTGAATTATTAATTATGGTTAAAGTACCACCCACAAAAGCAGAAGTGGGTTCATCATTTGCATGGTTTTCAAAAGTCTGTTCCCAGGCTGAACCCGGGGCAGCGAGAAGGCAAAGAAACAGCAGAGAGAGAAATACTTTAAAGTTAACTGTCATGATTTACAGCCTCCTTAATAGTAATGATGCAGGCAGTAAGACAATTAAGCAGAGTAAGAAGAAACTGAGTATTGGCGGAGCAGTTCTTAGGCCTCCTTCGATGGCTGTTAATGGATCATCGAGCCAGGACCATTTGCTCGGTTTAAGGACTGCCTGATAAGAGTAAGCTGGATCTAATTCCAGGACTGTTTCAGATGCGTTATACGTTCCAATGTATGTGGTATTATCTCCGTCTAGTTGGTAGAGATCGAATTCTTGTGTATGCACCAAGTTAATGTCAGAGAATGAAATGCTGACATTTTCAGCAGCTGCACAGGAGCAGAGCAGAGAACATATAAAGAAAATGGACATTAAAAAAAAGGAAGTGCGAGGCACTATACATGCCTCCTTTATTTCAGAAAACTTATTGCATTGTCAATGGCTGCGAGGATTTTGTCCCAGAATTTCATAATGAAACCATAGATAGCAATGGTAAGGATTACAGGCATTATTGAACTTACCATGTCTGCGAAGCTGGGAATAATTCCAACAAAACCATCTATTGTAGTCGTTATATCGGACCAGTTAACTTCAGCTGCTGCTGGATTAATCATTAACAGAGCCATACCAATAAGAGCAATGATTTTGCCTTTCATGCTCTTATTGGTTTCTCCGTGCGTTGTCTGTTCAAGTTCTTTGTTTTTTCTGAGTGCTTTTGTAAAAAGAGACATGATTATAACTAAATTTTAAATGTACTTAAAACTGAATTTTTTTATATAATTTATATAAGATTCAATGAAAAATGCAGTTAGTTACTGACAAACTAGAGCTCTTGATCCGGGGCGGCGAAACCAGAAGCGGCAAAAATAAAAAAGCTTTTTTGAGGCTCGGGCTGGAAGTATACTGAGACCTTCCAGCGAAGCTTACAAAAACTGCGGATCAAAGTGTGAGGGATGCCGTCCCCTTCTTTGGAGAAATCGGTTGATCGAGAGTGTGATAAGAGACGGCAGTTATATGATCCCATATTAAATACAGACTCAAAACTATATAAAATTATTTGCAATGATGAAAAGTGAAGATTTAAATCATAAAGAAACCCCGTGCTATTAACTGTTTTTTAATATCTGATAATTCATCATCTGAAAAAGCAAGGCCTTGATAATAATGCATAGAAGTTAAAGAAGGATGACGCGGATCCAGAGTCCTGCAACAAGGGAAGATAAATAATACTGAAAAAAGGTTTTCCCGCCTAAGTGCACATCTCAGGCAGGAGAGGTCTATTCGCACAATTGAACTTTAGTTAAATATAATTAATATTATTTATTATATCTGCCACAGTTTATATATATTTGATATGTAAAGTTCAATTGACTCTACAACATAAAAATCCTGAAATTTAAAAAATTGAAGATTAAGGCTGCCATAGTTTAATATTAGATTGAAAAATCCCATGCTGTTAACTGCTTTTTAATATCTTTTGGTTCATCCTCTGAAAAAGCAAGGTCTTGATAATGGTACAAAAAGGAAAGGAAAAGCGAATCCCTGAAGTAATCAGGACTTTTAATCTTTAGTCTCAAGATTCATTTCAGCAATAATCGGCTGCATATTAAGATACATTGGAACGAACTCTCTATTTTTGAATTTCTCTACAAGTTTGAATTCGTTTTTTTGATAGAAGTCAATTGAATTTTTTTTAGAATCAACAAGAATGTATCTGCACCCTATGTTATTGCAAACAGATAATGTTTTACCTATTGCTGCCAGTAATAGATATGTACCTATTCCTCTTCTTTCAAATCTGGAATCTACCGCCAATCTTGCAATTTTTACTCCAGGATATTTGCGATATTCATAATGTTCAAGCCCATCTATTACGGCTTTAGCTTCAATCGTATCCGCTATCAAGGTAAAAAATCCTACCAATTCATCATTCCAAAAGCATAAACTGGTTCTGCTGATCAAATTGTTTTGATCGTTAAGAGCATCGTTTTTCAGAAAATCATTCAATTCCCTGCTTAAACAGCTAAAAGAAAAAAGATTGTGATTTTTATCCAGTGGTATTGTATGAAGTTCAGAATCTGGTATTATAGAATTCAAGCTTAAAACCTGTTTTTCTCATCTATTTTCTTTGCGCGCTTGAACATCTCAACCATTTTCTTTGAGACTACAGGATTTTTTTCATTCCTGAAGAATTCCTTTGCATCTTCTCCTTCAAGAACAAGACCAAGTTCAATAGGCTTTGCCATTGTCAATTCCTTCCTTTTGTATTAGCGAATTATCTATGTTAGTCTTATTTATATATTCTCCTAGTCAATTATCCATCACTTGTAGGGATCACAATATCATTTCTCGAGCCGATCCCAAAACTCAGGATTTGCTTTTTTGGATCGCGTGTTTTAAGCAATCAATCGAGCTTCTGATTACGAAAGCAATCCAGAATAATTCTGAGAATTAAGATTAAAACAGGATTTTGGGATGAGCTCATTATATTGAAAAACCCCATGCTGTTAACTGCTTTTTAATATCTCTTAGTTCATCCTCTGAAAAAGCAAGGCCTTGATAATGTCGCATAGAGGTTAAAGAATCGTGTCCCTGACGCAAACATACAGTAGATTCAACCACCCCAGAAGCTATTAACCAGGACTCTAATGTTTTCCTGCTAGATTTCACTGAAAGCCCATAGGGTTTTATCCCTGCTTTTAGTGCCCATCTCTGAAGATTTTTATTCCAGGTACTTTCTAAGGGAGGTTTACAGGCCTGCCAGAAGTCTTTAAGCATATAATTGAACATAGAGGGAAGAGGATGAATAGTTCTTTCTAACTGCCTTCTTTTGTGTTTCCGCTGTGCTTCCTCTGGCAAATGGATAATGTTTCTTTTTTCGTTGTACCATTCTTTGTGATCGTAGAGCCTGAGAACTTCAGCATATCTCATACCAGTAATCAGAAGGATATCAAGGATAGTTCTGTGCTTCTCTTTGGGAATTGCAGCCTTTATTTTTTCGTATTCTGTAGGGATGAGTATCCTTACATCTTTAACGTAAAAGTGTAAGGCTTCGGAATCTTTGAGATAACCGGATTGAGGATATTTTGTCAAAGAATCACCAATTTTATTAATAAATAGATTTTATTTAAACTTGTGTATTTTTGATTATTTAGGGGAGAAATGGAGTAGGAAGAGCAAAAAAAGAGGCGAAAATGCACAGATTTTAATTTAAAACCTGTGTATATATAAGGTAGTATTTTGTATAATTTTGTATAAAGAATTATTAATTTTGTTTAAAAAACCCTACAATAAAGTATTAGTTTATCGATTAGATAGTGTATAGAGAGTTAATTTCAAGGGTTTGATTTTG
>JAUPKV010000249.1 GCA_030837265.1 Methanobacteriota archaeon | reverse complement strand
GGATACGGCGGTGTTAATTAGCCCTTTTCCTTCAAGGGTCTCAGGATTCATGATCCCGTTAGGATCTGATTCTTTCCTGAGAGCTTCGATTTCCGCAAGCCTTTCTCCAAAGACGCTTTTCTTCTTGGAAGCAAAGTAAAAACCAGATGAATAGGCTTTTCCACCGTTTTCTTCAGCAATTTTCAAGATGCTCAGGGAAAGGGCAAAAGCAGTGTTAAACAGGATGGAGCGCTCAGAATGGCGCATAAAGCAGAGGAGTACGACGTTTCCGTCACTTATAACCATACCTTCCGTAAGTACGGGCAGTTTAATCCTTTTTTCAATTTCTTCAAAAGCCTTGTCCATTTTATCAAGAGGCACCAGGATTTCGGCAGGAATAAAAGAGGGACCAAGCCTTTTTACTTTCATGGACTTGAACCATTCTCTAGCCTCATGCTTTGCAATCTTCTCAGGCAGGACTATACCACTTGCATTCTCGATTGCTTCTTTTAAGCCTGAAATGTCCCTTGAAGCAGGGTACATGAAAGTTGCAACATATGCTGCCGGTAGCTCCGGTCTGTCTTTGTCCACAATTTCCCCATAATGGAGTTTTCTGGGAGCTTTATTCTTCAGACTCGCCCAAATTGGATTCAGGAAGGAGATTGACCAGATAGGTATTTTCTTTGCTTTTATGTTCTCAACAGCTTTTCTCAGGGCAGCAGCACTGGCAAAACTGGCTGAGACTGCTTTTCTTTTTTCGAATTTCCTGACCTTCAGGGTGATTTCGGTGATGATGCCTGTAGTTCCCATTGTCCCTATAAGTTTTTTTAGTTCGGGTCCCGAGAATTCCCGGATTTCTCCAGTGGGAAGGACGACTCGGGCTTTTTCCATACTCTCGTAGCCCCAACCGTATTCGTAGCTTCCATATCCTGCCCCGCTCTGGGCAAGCCAGCCTCCGACTGTTGAAGAAGGGGAACTGGAAGGCAGTGTCCTGAGTGAAAGACCCTTCTCATTAATCTTCCTTTCAAGTTTTTCCCATGTAATCCCACTCTGGACAACTATCCTCTCTTCCTCAACATCAATGACGATTACATTATTTAGCATAGTGACATCGGCAACGATTCCACCTTTTGTGGGAATAACTCCGCCATACCCCGAAGAGGCTCCCGCACGGGGAACTACAGGAATTTTGTGTTGATTTGCAAATCTCAAGAGCTTTACAGCGTCCTCTTCCTTCCGGATCTTAACAACAGCAGCAGGATCTGTTTTTCCTATTACTGTTTTGACAAGAGGAGGTAAAGCTCCTATGTCGTGGTTATAATAGTGAAGTTCACGCCTATCAAAGGTAAGGCATTCATTGAATATTTTAGAAAGCTCTGTTTTCTGATTTGTTGAAAGTTCAGATACTCGTTTTGTCATTTTTTATCTCCCAGGTCCCATTTGTTTGTGGGCATTTTCAGTATGTTATGAGTTCATGCTAAAGCCTGATACTTAATTATTTTTAGCTCCCATATATCTTATTATAATAATTATATATAATAAATATTTATAATGTATGGTCATTTATTATTTTAAAAAGTTAACACTGAGAATACGGATGAGAACATTCTTCGGATACCATACTGACTCCCCGTTTTCACTTATTATAAGACAGGCCCTTAGTCACGTTTGAACTTTTCAGGTCTAATCAGCCTCCGCTTTCCCACCTCACAAGTTCTTGTTCCAATCGGTCCGCCCAGGAACTAACCACTGTCATTATAATATCCTTTATTTTAGCTCTTGAGTGAGCTTTATACTTGAAGACATAACCTCCACCATCGAGGTTTTGCTGGGACCTTTGCAAAATTTCTTTTTCATGCAGCTTTTTTACCGATCGCTGGATTGTGGAAATATCCAGTTCAAGGGCTTTTGAAAGAGACTCAGTATCAAACCATTGATCTGTCTCGGTTAAGAAGTGCTTCATGACCTTCAGGTCCGCTTTTGTGAGATTAAGGGCACACTTAATCACATCCTCTACCTTGAACTCTTTACAAGCAAAGTCCATAATTTTACTCCTTCAAAAGTATTACAGTACTGTAATCTCTTCACAGTAATATATATACACTGGTTAGTACTGATTAATACAGCGAAAAATAAGAAGTACTGTGTTTTTGATAATGTTAAATGGAAGGACACTAGAGAAAAGTTGAAAATCTCGCAGCAAGAAAATGAGACTGGAGATAATAAATCCAGATTCTACTAAATATAGGTAGGTTTCTTCCTACCTGCTCCGAATTCCTTATGCTCCGAATTCCTTATAATACACTTTTTCTGAAGGAATTAAATTTCAAATTACATCCCAAAAGCCGTCTGCGAAATTGTATTTTCAATTTCGGCTTTTAGCTCTTCCGGAATTCCCCTGATTCCCACATCCAGAAATCCACGAACGATCATACCCACTGCCTCTTCTTCCGTAAGTCCTCTTGCCATCAGGTACTCTACCTGGTCTTTAGCAATTTTACCAACGGCGGCTTCATGGGTGAGTTCCACATCATCTATATTTGCTTCAAGTACGGGGATTGCCAGCTGACTTCCTTTGCCAATGACGAGCCCTTTGCACTCAAGGTGCCCTTTAGCTCCTTTTTCATTAGCTATCATCTCCCCCCTTGCAATTATCCTTCCGCCAACTGTGATTGTCCTCGAGACCAGTTCGGCTCTGGTATCAGGGGCATTGAAGATCGCCCTGCTTCCAAGATCCAGTTCGGAGCCGGGGTGGGCTATTGCTATGGTATTGAGTCTTGTTACCGCTCCTTTCCCGTTGAGCCTGACAGTCGGGTAAGCCTGTACAGAGCGCACGGGCTTGAGAATTATATAATTACTTATATAAGTTCCCCCTTCTTCCACATTAACTACTGTCCTCGGGCGGACTCCGATTTGTTCGGCCCAGTTATGAATCATTGTAAAGTTTAGAGTAGCTCCTTTTTTCACGTACATCTCGGTAATTCCCAGATGTAAACCTTCTTCCACTCCTTTTTTGGATGTGCAGCCTGTAATAATATCAAGACTGGCTTCCTCCTCGACAACTATGATATTATGCACTGTCTGGGTTACTTTTTTACTGCCCAGCATAAGGCAGGTCTGGACTGGCATAGCAGCCTTCTTACCCGCCGCCACCCGGACAAAGTAGCCGTCTGCGTCTTCAAGATAGGTTTTTGCAGTATATTTGTCAGCATCTACCTGTACGAGTTTCCAGGAGTAATCTTTGAGCCAATCGTACTTTTCCAGAGCTTTGTGAGTTGACATAAGCTCCACATTTTTATCTTTCAGGGAAGAGTGTGAGACTGCATTGTCCAGCACCAGGAAGCTTCCTGACCTGCCTTCTTCGCTTGGTACTACTCCTACCTGCAGCAGAGTTCTTTTGCTGTCTTCATCAAGGGTCTGGAGGTTTTCAATGGGTCTGCTAACTTTGGAACCTTCCTCATACTTTTCCAGCTCAAAGTCCCCCCCATAAGCAGCTTTTTTATCGGCTGCACTCTCAGCTCTCTTTTTAAGGTTTACCTCATCAGTCGGCATTTTATACACTCCTCATACCCTTTTTTCTTTATCTCTTCAAGCATCTTCAAGGGATTTCCCGAACACATGACAGTCCCATTACAGAGGATATATCCCCTGTCTGCTTTCACATAATCTAAGATTTGACCTGTATGGGTTATAATAAGGGCGGATTTTCCTCTCTCACATCTCTCACCCGGACAGTTAATCCCGGCTTCAATCAACTCTTTGATCGTAGTTCCTACCTGCTCTATGCTTACGAGGTCAACTCCGGACTCGGGTTCGTCCAGCAGATAGAAGTCCGGGTTCTGAGCTGCAAGCTGCAACAGCTCGGAACGCTTGATCTCTCCACCTGAAAAACCAACATTTACGTCTCGGTCCATGAAGCGCTCCATACCTAGCTCTTTGGAAAGGACTTCGGGATTTTTCCTCCCTTTTGACAAAACTCTTACAAGATCATTGAGTTTAATTCCGGACATATCCGGAGGACGCTGCATCATAATCCCAAGTCCCAGGCGGGCTCTTTCGTCAACTGGCATGTGGGTTATGTCTTCACCATTAAACACAATATGGCCTTTTATTATCCTGTACTCGCTAAAGCCCATAATTGTTCTCATTAAAGCTGTTTTTCCAGCTCCGTTCGGCCCAAAAAGCACATTTGTATATCCCTTTTTGACTTCGAGGCTTACGTCGTGGAGTAAAATTTTCCCATTGACCTCTACCGTCAGATCCTCTATTTTCAGCATGATATTTTCTTCCTTTATTAAATTCTCAATACGGTTCCCCGATTATTTTTCTTCCGTATCTCAAGAAAATGATCATTCAAATTATACTCAATCATGATAAATTGATAGGTGAAAAGCGGTAATAGTCCGGACATTTATACTTAAGTTTGAATTGTGTTTTTGTTCGGGTTCCGCATTTCTGGATAATTTCTTTTATCCTTTTTAGAGGACATTCTATTTCTAATTATACATTGTCCTCTAACTTTCACTCTGTTTATTTTCATCTCAATTCCAGACATAGACCAACTTTAATCTCGATAAACTCTGAAGGAAAGATCTCTTTAATTTTTTCCTTATGAAGAGTACAGTGCCCTACAGCTATGGTTTCCATTCCTTTTAACTTTTCAAACTCCTCACTATCGTGAAGCCCCCCTAAAATCCCTTTTACATTCCCGTAAGCGAGAGCAGAATTTAAAATAGAGGCAAGGCCAGGATGAGCGCAGCCCGTAAGCACATAAGATCCGCCTTCCGTATCCAGAATAAGGGCCTGTTCTTTAATTTTATCCCCGAGTTCTCCTGTGCTCCTTATATCCCGGGATATCTCTACAGGCCCTTCTACTTCGACAAGAAAAGCTCTCTTACCAATTTCTCTTTTGAGATTCTCCGAAAAGGAAGCTGGGACAAATACTTTTATATCAGTATTTTCTTGAAGGATCTCGGGAAGGCCTCCAATGTGGTCCCAGTGCTGGTGAGAAAGAATTAACTTTTTAATATGATAAGGACTGATCTGAAGTTTCTTCATATTTTTAAGAAGAAGGATTCCATCCCAGCCCGTATCGAAAAGTAGGGTTTCGTCATTTGATTCGATAATGGCTGCAAATCCCCAGCTTCCGGTAAAACCCGGGTTTGCTTCATTGTCGTAGATTACAGTAAACCTGAACACCTGGATTTCCTCAGATTTCCGACATTGTTTTGTACTCCATAATTGTAGATACCGGATTCGTTTCAATTTCAACTCCGGTCTCTTCAAGAGCACAGATTCCGTTAATTCCTCCTACAATCGCAATTCCAAACTTGCCTACTTCAATAGGTGCTCCAAATAAAGACTCATCAATCTCGCCAGAAGGGGGGAAACAACCCCCAAGTCCTGCCTTTTCTGCCCTATTAATGATTTCTATTACCCGATCATAGGCGGAGTAATTTATCTGGCGTACATTAGCAAGGATTTTTCCTTCTCCTTTTTCAAGCACTTCGAGTACGGAAGTGGGATTCCTTTTCATGAAAATTTGGATGGGGTCGATAGAAGTCCCGCTGTAAGAGATCAGATCTAAAAAATGTGCAGGTTTTTTATCTTCTATCTGAAGAATGCCGCCATAGGAAGGTTCTACCGGAATACCCGCTTTTAGAAGTAATCCGTCAAAAGTAACACTACATACTGTTGCTATTCCGATCTTTCCCGGAGGCAGGTAAATAAATCCGTCATCCTCTTCAATAATTTTAACTTTGGAGCTTATCATATATCCTGCATGTGAAGTATATGAAACTACATCAACAACAGTTTCAAAATCGTCTTTATCAAAGTAGGATATATTTACCGGCACCACCCCTTCCCCGGTCTCGGGGTCAAATGTGGTTCTAAAAGCCATCTCTTCTATACGGGATATTACGAAACCAAAGCGATCTCCAATGAGAGCATCATTCATCTCGCTTTCTCCAAGCTCGGTTAACGTACGCCCGGCATATCCGTGTTTGCGTGTGAATCCCCTTTCGTCCAGGATCCTTAGATGATATCGGACAGCCCGCTCCCCTATATCATAGCCCCTATTATTCAGTTCGTCAGCTATGGCTCGGGCGCCAATAGGTTTGTCACTTTCGTGAATCACCCTCATAATTTCAATAAGTTTTCTCTCAATTTGCGGGTCCATCATATTTAACACCGTTATTCCTTTGCACAAAAAAATGTATTTAACATTTTGTCGGATTAATTGTCTCTGAGTGGGATTCTGAGAATATATTCATAAGAATTAATCATGAGTTGAAAGTAGATTTTAATCTTTTGAACCCAAATTTAACCCAATTCTTTTGCTCAAAGTTGGTTCAATTTAGTCTACGTTTATTATAGCTATGTTTATTATAGTAAATTCTTTTGTGCTTAAATAATTTATCTCTATAATTTGTCTCCGCATCTCTAAAATTCGTCTCTGAAATCATTCGTAAAGAAATGTCTTGTAACAAAAAGTTTTGCTGCTACTTTATGTTGTTGATTCTTTTTCAGACACGTTTTATTATTCCAGGTTCAGGCGAATAAAGTTCTCCTATTTCCAGAAGATTTTTAAGAATTAAATCGAACTTCTCAGAGTTTATTCCCTTTTCCAGGGCTTTCTGCTGAAATTCGTCAATTTGCATTTCTCCGCCTGCGGCTTCCAGAAGATCAAGAAAAACTGATTTCCGATCCTTTTTAGGAAGCAGATTATCAGTGACTATTTTTCTTGTAAACTCCGACATATTTTTACTATTCTCGTTTCGGGATTTAGAGGGGGTGTGCCCTTCTACGGAGCTTTTCAGTGAAAAAGTTTCACTTCCTGTTCCGGAGATTTCAGCCTGCAAACGTGTCCGGAAAGTCACTGCATCATTCAAATGCTCGGATGAATAAAGTATTCTCAGCCTCCGGGCTTCAAGGACAGCACCGCAGTGCTGACATTTTATAGTATTTTTTCCAGTCTCCATTATCTGGGCATGCAGTCTGCATTTCGAGCAAACAACCACCACATAGCGAAAAATTGTTGACTTATCGCCAAATCCCATCAACTCACTTCCCATACCTTCTCTGTCTTTTCTGGAAGTCCCTTATGAGTCTCAGGATATCCAGTCTCCGCACATCTTCCCAGTTGACATCTGTAAAATATAATTCTGAGTACACTGATTGCCAGACCAGAAAATCCGAGAGCTTTTGCCCTCCCGAACGGATCATAATATCAGGTTCGTGTTTGACAAGGAGGTGTGATTCTAGCAATTTTTCATCTACCTCTTCAGGCTTGATGGCTCCCGTCTTTACTTTTTCAAGAATGGTCAGCACTGCGCTTGTAATTTCATCCCTACCTCCGAACCCCAATGAAACATATACGAAAAAGTCCTTTCCATGAAGAATGCTCTTTAATTCTCCTTCAAGGCCGTATATTGTATAGCCTGTACCTTCAGGAAGGGAAGAAAAACTCTCTTCTAACCGGGTTCTGAGCGTTGATGCAATTTCCGCTTTCAACTGAGAATCAGTATTGAGGATATCCACATAAATGCTAACAAACTCGACTTTAAATCTTCTCAGAACAGTAATTGCGGATAAAAGCCTCTCCATCCCTTTGACGTCAAGGAGATCGGTCTCCTTAAGTATGACTGCCACGTGCCTGGGGATCTTTAAAGGTGACCTGGTTATTTGCCAGGTCAGGAACTTTTCGTAAAAAGGATAAACAAAAGAAAATAAATCCATCTGGGGAATATCCTCCCTTGAAGCTATAGCAATCCGGTTTTTCCTTTCATTTTTTTGCGGTAGATACAATCTTGATTACATCCCCATTTTTCAGCTCATGCTTTTCCCCTAATCTGAGTCTTGTCCGCGCATCCATTGCATACAGGAACCGATCCCCGATTTCCGTATGGATTTGATATGCAAGATCGTGGCAATTAGAGCCTCTTTTCATAAGGTATGCATCCGGGAGCATGTTCCCATTTTTGTCTGACCATTTTCCTTCGTCTTCTACGGGATATACTACAATAAGGTCCAACAGCTCAAAGACAGTTCGGTTTATGCATTCCTGAACTCCGGTGCTGCCAAACATCTCAATCACTTTCTGGATAGCTTCAAGCCCTTTTTTCTGCCCTTTAGTTACATCCTCGGTAAGTAAATCAAAACTCATATCCCCCGGGATGTACCTGATGATCCCGCTTTTTGCTGCGGACTTGAGTGCAAGTTCGGCTGCTGCGCTTGTAGGCACTACTATCTTGTTCAGATCCTTGAGCTTGCCAAGGTTTTCTCTTGGGGCAATATCTACTTTATTTGCAGCAATAAGTAGAGGCTTGCTAATCTCCCGCATAGAGTCGCAGAGCCTGATCATATCTTCTTCGCTCCACTTAACCTGTTCCAGCCTTGCAAGCCCGGTTTCTAACAGAGCTACATTTACATCGGATTCTCTTATTCCTGCTCCGGCAAGCTGTTCCGCAATTACTGCATCAAGTTTAAGACCCTCGGCCTGGATTTTTCTGGCAAGCTTGGTCCAGTTCCTTTCCAAAATGCCGTAGAGCCACATAGTAATTTCCCTGTTGAGGAAGACTACATCTTCGAGAGGGTCATGGTCCCCTATCTCTACAGGGTTGCCCTCACAGTCCGTCCCACCAGAAGCATCCACCACATGGATTATTGCTTGAGCCTGCCTGAGTTCGTCCAGAAAAGTATTCCCAAGTCCTCTTCCTTTACATGCATCAGGTACAAGTCCGGCAACGTCAATTATGTTAATCGGGACAAGTCTCACCCCATCCACACATTTTCCACACGTCTTCTCCTTGTCCTTGCAGGGGCACTCAACCCGTACATAGGTAACTCCATGGTTAGCACTTATGGTTGTGAAAGGATAGTTTGCAATTTCAACATCTGCAAGGGTAGCAGCTTTAAAAAAGGTTGATTTTCTAGCATTGGGTTTTCCTGCAAGTCCTATGGTCATCGACATAAAATATGAAAATGAGTTTGTTGCATTTAATCTTTATTGACATTGATTTAATGGAGACAGGATTTTTTTTCTAAAGGGTTTACTGACGCATGGATAGCGCATCCTGAATTTAGCCAGTATCAAGGAACAAAGTTTATATTCTAGAATGTGCTTATGAATGGTGCTCGCTCGTGTCCCGATAGGGTAGTGGATATCCTTGAGGCCTGC
>JAUPKV010000248.1 GCA_030837265.1 Methanobacteriota archaeon | reverse complement strand
TTGATACTATACTTTGAGCAGCCATGCTAATAAATAAGTATATATAATAGATAAATATTTCGTTTATTATTAATTTTTATTTAATAAAATGACAAAATATATATAGGATTGATTAAAGAAAGCACAATCATTATGAATTGATTGAATATTAACTATAATTAATAAAAAAGGATAAATAAATATAAGTTTTCTAAGAAAAATGATCTGGTTAAATCCCTAGATCATCTAAAAATTAAATTTACATCAGGTATTAAAGTTACCAGCTTTAACCTCCAGCTTTCATTATTATTTTAGGCAGTCATATCTGATTTGGTTGTAAGCGACAACGTATCCCTTTTCGTAGCCATTTTTGTAGTTATCTTTGTAATATTCGGTACAGCCATATTGGTCGGGAGGAGATGGAATTCTCGAAAGAACATCTTTACTCCCATTTTTTTCACAGTCTATTTTAGCCTGGATTTTGCCATCTTCATAGCCTTTGTTGTAGCCGTCGTCGTAGCCGTTTCCGTTTATATCGTCATTAGTATTGCACGATGCACTTGCTGATGCGGCTGTTATTGAGAATAAAAATAAAATAATCAGCAAAAATGCAATCGTTCGTTTGAACTTAAAGAATTTTATATATCTCACAAATTTCCCTCGCCTCCGGTTGCTTACATTTATCGTTGAATTTTTGTTAAATATTGGTATGATTAAATAAAAGCATGCTTATAATAAAATAGCTTAAAACAATTTAATCAAAAAATAAGTATTTCTAAACTTTTAATTCAAAAATAAACCCTTAATCATGCTAAAAGCTTATGAGTTAATCTCAAGCTTAAGGTTGTTTTACACAATTACATTAGCCAGATATTTAGTACATATTTCATACCTTGATAAGAACATAAAAATTATCTAGATAAAAATCATTATAATTATATTACTAATTTATATGTTTAAATGAGTTGGGAGTTTAAAAAAATAATTAAGGAGTTCGTATGCTTGAAAATGTTGATCTGTCACTTACATTAGATAGTAACGGTTATAAAGGCAATTTAAAAACGCTCGAAGTTAAGCTTGGAGAGCTGCAGAGAAGGGCCTGGGAATTAAAGATCCCAATAATTTTTGTTTTTGAAGGCTGGCATGCCTCAGGAATGGGGGAAGAAATAAACCGTTTCATATTACCTCTTGATCCAAGAGGATATGATTTTCATACTATTGACAAAGAATATCTTGAAGATGAGCTCAGACCCTTCCTGATGCATTTTTGGACTCTGATTCCTAAAAAAGGGAGAAATGCAATTTTTGACCGAAGCTGGTACAGCAGGGCAATTATAAAATATCTTAGAAATGGAAAATCCAAAGAAAAACTCAATAGGCACCTGGAAGAAATAAATTGGTTTGAACGCCAGCTCTCAGACGACGGGTATCTTATCTTGAAGTTTTTCCTGCATATTAGCGAAAAAAAGCAGGAAAATGGTTTAAAAGGTATCAAGAAAAAAGGTATTCCTTTACTCCTCAGTGAATACAAAAAGAAAAATGGAAAGGAAAACGGAATTGAACTTGATTATCATATTGAATACAAGGAATACCTGCCGATTTTGGAAACAGTCTTTGAAAAAACAGACATGCCCTATGCTCCCTGGAATATTGTGGAAGCAGACAATAAGAATTTTACAACTCTTAAAATCCTTACCACTGCAACTCAGGCCATCGAGAACCATATCGAACAGGTAACCAGTGCTTCCACGCCGCAGAAGATCAAATATCCGGACATGGAGACTGCAAAGCTGCCTGTACTTAATGGTTCTATACTGGATAAAATTGACCTTTCCAGATCAATCTCATTTAAGGAATATACGGAACATAAGAAGCTTTACCAGCAGAAACTTAAAACCTTCCAGTATGAGCTTCTGAAAAGAAAACGGTCCATGATTATAATATTCGAAGGCTGGGATGCCGCTGGCAAGGGTGGAAACATCCGCCGCCTGGTTGAAGAATTGAATCCTCGAATCTACAGAGTAGTACCTATAGGCGCACCAAACGATATTGAAATAACTCATCATTACCTGTGGCGTTTTTGTGAAAAAACTCCTAAAGTTGGGCACATTACTATTTTTGACAGAAGCTGGTATGGTAGAGTCCTGGTGGAAAGAGTTGAGAGATTCTGTAGCGAAGGAGAATGGAAGCGTGCATACAGGGAAATCAATGAATTTGAGAATATTCTTACCGGTATGGGAACTATAATCCTCAAATTCTGGCTGCACATCGATAAAGACACTCAGCTCGAACGTTTCAATCTCCGGCACAGCGATCCTCAAAAAAGCTGGAAAATAACCGATGAAGACTGGCGAAACCGAAACAAATGGGAAGACTATACGAATGCAATCGATAAAATGCTTAAAAAAACAAGCACAATAAATGCTCAATGGACTGTTGTAGAATCAAATGACAAACGATACTCCAGAATAAAGATCCTGAAAACCGTTGCTGAAACACTTGAGAATGAATTAAAGAAATAATTATGTTTAAAATCCAAATATTTACTTTTTGAGGAAACATATCTTCATGGAAATAACACCAGCTTCAGACCGAATATAAAAATGAAAACTGCCACAAAATTCCTGAATTTTTCCTGGGGTATTCTTTCAATTCCTTTTTTCCCAATCACGGCTCCAATCAATGATACGGGTACAAAAATCAAAAAGCCTGATAGAATTGATGGTTCCAGCCCGGTACCGCCCATAATATAGGTCGCTATTCTTGTAGAGTCTATTACAAAAGATATGGCACCTGCAGTTGCGATATAAATTGATTTTTCCAGGTTGAAAGCACTCAAAGCTACCGCATTTATCTCCCCGCCTATGCCGAAAATTCCAGCAAAAAATCCTGTTAAAGCTCCGCCGCATACTGCTACTGATAACCTTTGGCTCAACTTGAAGGCTCTGTTGAAAATGATGAAGATGACATAAACTATAAGGAAAAACCCTAAAGCTTTTGAAAGAGTATCTCGGGGAATCCTCAAAGTTAATGACGAACCTACGAAACTTGTAACGAGTCCTGGAATACCGAAAACCAGTAAAAGCTTCCATTTAATACCTTCCCGGAATAAGATCAGTTTCCAGACATCATTAAACCAGTGAACTATGCCCGCAAGCAAAAGAGTCTGAGGTAGAGGAAAGATAAGCAGAAGAACAGGTACCATGATTGTTGAGATTCCAAATCCGGCCAAGGTCCCGATTATGCTTGCCAAAAACGTTAGCAGCGTTATATAGATTATTTCCCCATACACAAACAATGTTACTACGTAATTGCATAAATGTGCATGGTCTGCTGGTTTTTATAAATATTGTACAATTTGAATTAAAAAAAGGCTTTAAAGGTCGTAATTATATAATACTTATCGAACATAATTATGAGCTACAATCAATAATGTTTGATAAAACAGTCAAACGCTCATATGGAGGCGAAACCATAGCTCAGGAAACAATAAATGTTGAAGGTATGTCCTGCGGACATTGTGTGATGAGGGTCAAAAAAGCAATTGAAGGAGTAGAGGGCGTACGGAAAGCAGATGTAGACCTTCAGAAAAAACAGGCAGTTGTAGAATACGAGGAAAAGAAAGCGAATCCCGAAAAAATCAAAGACGCGATCAAGGAAGCCGGATATGAAACTATCTGAACAGTATTTTGATAGTTTATGAATTAGAAAGAAACTTTAAATAAATGTTAATTTGTTCCGGAACCCGAAAAATTCTTAGCTCCGGGAAGCCCTTAAAAATGCGGATGGCGCCATATCCATGGAAACAACTATAGGGGTCTACGGCATGACTTGCGGTCATTGCCAGAAAAGGGTAGCTGATGCTATTTCTTCACTTGAAGGAGTCGAATCAGTTGAGGTGAATCTGGAAGCTGAACATGCGACTATTAGTTTTAATCCTCAAAAACTCAGCCTGGAGGATATAAAAGAAGCTATTCAAAAAGCAGGGTACTCTACTGAAAAGGATGAAATTACAGAGGAGGAAGCAAAAGAGTCTCTGGCAAATGCTAATGAAGAAGCTTCAAAAATTGCTGATACTTCATTGCAAGAACCGGAACAGAGTTCTCAGGTATGTCCTCTTGTTATGCAGGAATGCACTCCAACAGAAAAAGAAACTTTCAGTAGTCCAGTTCAAAAAACAGGCTTAAAAGAGATAACCCTGGGAGTTTCTGGCATGACCTGTTCGGCCTGTGCCCTGAACATAGAAAAAGTATTGAAGAAAAAGGAAGGTGTAGATTCCATAGCTGTCAATCTGGAATTAGGCAGGGCAAAAGTCAGTTTCGAGCCTTCTTTAATCTCTTCCGGCGAAATTGAGGAAGCTATCGAATCCATCGGGTACAAAGTAGAGAAAGATAAAGTTACTCTCGTTCTTCAGGGCATGAGCTGTGCAGCCTGTGCCGCAAATATCGAAAAAGTTCTTAATAAAAAAGAGGGCGTTATTTCAGCCTCGGTAAGTTTCCCGCTCGAAAAGGCATTTGTAGAGTTTGATTCATCTCGCATTTCCGTAAGGGAGATAATTGCTGCGGTTCAGGGAATAGGGTATGGGGCTTCTGTCAGGACCGAAACCGTTGAGTATGAAGATAGGGAGCAAAGTTCCAGAGATACTGAAATCAAGAAGCAAAGGAATAACCTGATCCTGGCCATCGTACTGGGAATTCCAGTTGGTCTTGGGAACATGAGTATGATGTTTCCGTCTCTCTCATTTGTACCCATGTTCCTTTCTAACCATATTGTGCTTTTTGTACTGTCTACTCTTATTTTGCTTTTCCCCGGCAGGCAGTTTTTTGTCGGGGCTATAAAGGGCTTCAGGTACGGTGTAACTGACATGAACCTGTTGATTGCAGCAGGAACCGGATCAGCATACTTCATCAGTGTGGCAGCAACTTTTCTTGAGCTTGGCCCGGGATATAACAGCCTTTATTATGATACTGTAGCTTTTCTGATTATTTTCATCGTCCTTGGCAGGTACCTGGAAGCCAGGGCAAGAGGCCGGACGTCCGAAGCTATTCGGAAACTTATGGGGCTCAGGGCAAAGACATCCAGAATCCTTGTTAATGGTGAAGAAAAGGAAGTTCCTGTAGAAGAAGTTGTAGTTGGCGACATAGTCGTTGTCAGGCCTGGAGAAAAAATCCCTGTTGACGGTGTTGTGCTGGAAGGAAACTCGGCTGTAGACGAATCAATGCTTACCGGAGAAAGTATCCCTGTAGAAAAAAACCCAGGAGATACTGTTATCGGAGCTACCCTGAACAGGACAGGGTCATTCAGATTCAGGACTACAAAGGTTGGGGCTGATACTGCCCTTGCTCAGATAATCAGGCTTGTAGAAACTGCACAAACCACAAAAGCTCCCATACAGAGGGTTGCAGATGTTTTTGCAGGCAATTTCATAGTGGCAGTTCATATTATTGCCCTTCTGGCGTTCTTTTACTGGTTCTTTATAGGCTATTGGAACTACGGTGTAGGAACTTCCGTAGCTCTAGGGGGAATTAGCCCATTTCTTTTTTCTTTGCTTATCGCAATTACTGTCCTTGTGATTTCCTGTCCGTGTGCCGTCGGGCTTGCAACTCCTGCAGCCATAATGGTAGGTACGGGCAAAGGTGCGGAGAACGGAATCCTTATAAAAGGCGGAGAAGCTCTTGAAAGGGCACATAAGCTTGATACTATAGTTTTTGACAAGACCGGAACACTTACGGAAGGAACTCCAAAACTTACGGATTTATACCCTGCTCCCGGACATAATGAAACAGAAGTCCTTTTTATAGCAGCAACAGCAGAAAAAGGCTCAGAGCATCCTCTAGGGGAAGCTATAGTAAAAGGAACTGGGGAAAGGGGAATCAACCCTGCAAAAGCCGAAAAATTCAGGTCCATTCCAGGAAAAGGAATAGAAGCCTATTTTGAAGGAAAAAGAATTTTACTTGGCACTCGAAAGCTTATGGAAGAAAATGGGATTTCCTTTAAAGAGCTGGAAGCAAAAATGCGTACGTTTGAAGAAAACGGGAAAACTGCAATGCTTGCAGCTTCCGGAAATGAAATAATTGGTCTTGTTGCAGTTGCCGATACCCTTAAAGAGAACTCTAAAGAAGCGGTTGAAACTCTTAAAAAAATGGGTATTGAGGTAGTAATGATAACCGGCGACAATGCAATTACAGCCAGTGCAATTGCAACGGAAGTAGGGATTCCGAGAGTGCTTGCCGAAGTGCTGCCCGAGGATAAGGCAAATGAAATCAAGAAACTACAGAAGGAAGGAAAACTTGTCGGAATGGTAGGCGATGGCATTAATGACGCTCCTGCCCTGATTCAATCCGATGTGGGAATTGCAATGGGCGCAGGCACGGACGTAGCAATGGAATCCGCAAAAATCGTGCTTATCAAAAATGACCTTCTAGATGTAGTTGCAGCCCTCAAACTCAGTCGGCTTACCATCCGCAAGATTAAAGAAAATCTTACCTGGGCTTTCGGATATAATACGATAGGAATTCCTATTGCAGCCGGGATTCTTTATCCCTTCTTTCATAAAATTCTGATTACACCTGAACTTGCGGCTGCCTTCATGGCACTCAGTTCAGTCTCAGTAACCACAAACTCCCTGTTAATGAAGAGGAGCAAGATTAAATAAAGCGGTGAATTAATATGGTAAAACCGGATTCAAAAGAGAGCAGGCCCAAATTAGTACTTTTATCAAGTATTGCTACCTCAACTATGCTTGTACTCCTGTTTCTTTTTGGGGCTATTTCGACTAATACATTGAGAGGGGGACATGCTTATACTCTTGTAGACATGGCTGCAGGCTCCATTTTTGTCTTTGCGGTTGCAATGATAATTTCACTATCTCTCTGGCCTCGAGTCATGGATTGGTTTGAAAAGAGAAAGAAAGGCGAAAATGTTCTAAGATGATAATTATGTTTAGGGCTGCTGCCCATGTTCCTTACAATCTTGAATATATTCATAATAGGAATAAACAACCGTGAACCCTGCAACAAGGAGCACAGGAATGACAATAAAAAAAATTGCAAACCTGGGGAAAAAAGTTCCTGATATAGCAACTATTCCTGCGAGCTTAAACAGCTTTCCTCCAAGCTGGTTAGTCTTCTTCCATACCCTATCACTGCTAAGGGTCCATGGAGTTCGGATGCCGACAAACCAATTTCTGTCCGCATTCTCAATAAGAATTCCCATATAATAAAATAAAAGTCCCGTACCTGCCGGAAGTACTATGTTCGGGCTTATCTGAATTCCTACGTTCCAGAGCAAGATCTGGAGATGGACAGCAACCATAAAAAGAAGAAAGATAATAACAAACCCGTCATAATATTTCCGGAATTTTTCTATATTTTCTTTCTTAGGGTCTATTCTTGGAATGACCAGGAATAAAGCTGCAATGCCTGCAATTACTACCGGCGTAAAAAAAAGCCCCCATAGCTTTGACATGTAGCCGTTTACTTCTCCCTGAGAATCCCAATGAGTTGCCATCTGCTCAGGCACCTGCGGATAAAAATAAATCGAAAGGATAAAGGAAAGAAGGATCAGACCTACGACTACGAAGGTAGTTTTTCGCATGAAATCTATTAAGACCTTTCAATTATATAAAAATGAGGAAACTTGGACGTAATTCTAAGGATTTATCATTTGTTAAGTCCAACTAAGGCTCTTAACCGGGCGGAATGATTGGACCACGATTGAGCTGTTACAGGCTTACCAACCGCAAAGAAATCCTGCAATATTTACACAAGTTTGAAAATTTAAAAATATATTAGCACAAAAAAAGGATGGTTGAATATTCTAAGAAAACCTATAGCTTAAACCGCATTGTTTTATCCAGTTATTAATATAATAATTATGTGAAAATATAATTACAAAGATCTTTATATGTTTATCTCATCAAATAAAGTAACATTTTCAAAACATCTTATTAAAAATATAGGGGATGGAAAGAGTGAAAGCTGTGGAAAAACCGGAAGCAATAATAATCCTATGGTTAATAGCCTTCGCTACAATTCTATTTATTCTCACATTAAAATTCCAAAATTACAATCTTAACATAAGAGCTGTAACCTCAGCACTTTTAACAATGCCTCTTGCCATATGGGCATTACAAAATATCATAAAAGCAAATTATATAGAACAACCATGAATCATTCTTATTTTCCTGTTTAGTTTTAACTATTCAGTGTTAGTCAATCCAAAAAACCATTTAGGTTTTGAACAACTAAATTTACTCTTCTTTATATGCTCTCGTTCACTTTGACAATCTAAATAAAGCAAGATTAACACTATTGATGACCTAAATAATTATTTCGCTTTTTTACAACTTATTTTCAAGTACTGTATAAATAATTTTAAATACCCTCAATCCATACTGTTTATTATAATAGCTACTTAGCGAAGCTCAATATCATTTGACTTATGTATGATATTTTGGGGAGATTTGGATGAGAAACAAAATTTTTTCAATGCTTTTGATTTTCATTTTTGCTTTAATTTTTGTGACAGTTGCATCGGCTGGTAAAGAAACTCAACTCACAAACGGTGAACGATTAACACAGCGCACGGCAATCTCTGGTAACTACGTTTTTTGGACAGAGACCACAGGAAATGATGTACATGCTTTCGATTTGAATACCGGAAAAATAACAGGCATTAATGGTAATGGTATGTATGGATCTTTAGTAGTTAATGTGTATGGGAATAAAGTCGTATGGTCAGGTGACGATGGGGAAGGTGTTTATTTGTATGACATTTCTACCGATTACGTAACTAAGATCAAATCGGGAAGTCTCCCTGACATTTATGGAAATTATATAGTCTATACTAAAGACGATGGTATTTACCTCTACGATATCAGTGTTCGCGGAGAAACTAAGATCGCAAGTGTTTACAGTTCTCCTGCAATATATGATAAACAGGTCGTATGGTCTCAAACTAACAGTAACAATGGTTACGATATCCGCAAATATGATATCTCTACTCATCAAACAAGCATACTGGCATCTACTCAAAATTCAATACCCGAATCAGAACTTGAGATTTATGGAAATATCGTGGTGTGGACAGAATCAGCCAACGTTTATATGTATGACATTGCGTCCCACAAAAAAACTCAGGTCACTAACAATGGAAATGCAAGTCAGCCCGCAATTTATGGCAATCTTATAGTTTATACAATATGTGACCAGGGAGATGTATACTCTCCGGGTCATACTGATATCTATATGTACGATAGATCTACTTCCGGAACAACCCGTATAACTACCAGCACCTGTGCATTTGGTCCATCCATTTATGGAGATAAAATCGTATATACGGATAGTCGAAGTAATCCGGAAGTTGGGGAAGTTAGAGATATTTATCTTTATGAGCTCAATCTTGAAAAACCAGTTGCAGACTTTTATTCCCCCGAAGCAGAAGAATTAGCGATGTATGGTATCTCTTTATCGAATAACGTAATATCATTCTTCGACAATAGCACCGGTTCACCCACTTCCTGGTTTTGGGACTTTGGTGATGGTAATTCCTCGACCGAGAAAAATCCAATCCATGCTTATGGAGCAGAAGGAGGATATACTGTCAACCTCACTGTTATGAATAATGCTGGAAGTAATGCAACAAGCAAATATGGATATGTACTTATCAATGAAGGTAGTGGATTTGTCCATCCTGCTTATTTCTCATCTGACGTAAGATCAGGAACTGCACCGTTGACCGTATTATTTAAAGATGACGGCGCAGCTGGGATATGGAAAACTTGGTATTTTGGTGATGGCAGTACCAGCAGTATATCCATCGATCCATTTGATGATAATGGATTAATCTCGGAATATACTACACATACATACGAAAAACCCGGAAAGTACACAGTGAAGCTGGAGTACGATGATCGCGGCGGTAATGGGTTAATAACAAAATATAATTATATCAGTGTAACCGAATCTGGTAAACCGATAGCTGCTTTTACTGTGAACAAACCATCTGATCCGAAATCATTGGCTATGAAATTCATTGATAAAAGTATTGGAAATCCTGAGTCCTGGTTTTGGGATTTTGGAGACGGATCAGATTCAACCGATCGAAATCCAACGCATACTTACGCTGCTGCAGGAACTTATACCGTTAACCTGACAGCAAGTAACGGAAATGGCACTGACTCAAAAAGTGCAAGAATTAATGTTCTGAAAACAGCTTCGCCATGTGCATATATTTCAAATTACGCTAGCAATTCAGTTTCAGTTATTGACATTGCCACAAATAACGTTATAGCCACGGTGCCTGTAGGAACCTGTCCTTCCGGAGTTGCAGTCAATCCGGAGGGAACAGAGGCATATGTGGCAAACACGATGGACAGCACAGTCTCAGTAATTGACACCGCTATAAATAGCATTACAGCAACGGTGCCTGTAGGACCCTGTCCCATCGGAGTTGCAGTCAACCCATCAGGAACAAAGGTATACGTGGCAAACATGGCAGACAGTACAGTTTCTGTAATTAACACCGCCACACAAAAAGTCACAGCCACGACATCTGTAGGAAGGCCTTACGGAATTACGGTTGACCCCACAGGAACAAGAGTATATGTGACGAATTATTATAATAATACTGTTTCTGTAATTAACACAACTACAAATACAGTTATGGCTACAGTGAATGTAGGAAGCCATCCAAAAGGAGTAATAGTCAATAAAGATGGAACAAAGATATATGTGGCAAACTCGGACAGTGATAGTTCAACCAACTATACAGGCACTATTTCAGTAATTGACACTGCCACAAATAATATTACAGTCACTGTGCCTGTAGGAAGCAATCCCTGGGGAATCGCGCTTAGCCCGGATGGAACTAAAATATATGTGGCGAATTATAAAAGCAACACTTTATCCGTGATCGACACCACCACAAATGCTATTACGGACACTATATTAGTGGGAAGCAATCCTTTCGGAGTGGCATTCAGTCTGGATGGGACAAAAGTATATGTGGCAAACGCTGGCAGCTACGATACTATTGGCAATACTGTCACAGTGATTGACACTGAGACCAACATGGTTTCGGGTGAGGTGAAAGTTGGAATTCATCCTACAGCTTTCGGGTTGTTTACCGGGGCTTTTCAAGCATTTAGACCGGCATCAATTGTAGCAAACTTCAGCAGTAGTGTGGCAAATGGTTCTGCGCCCTTCTCTGTACAGTTTACCGACCTGTCCATAAATGCAACACAATGGTACTGGGAATTTGGAGACGGATATACGTCAACTGAGCAGAATCCAAACCATGA
>JAUPKV010000247.1 GCA_030837265.1 Methanobacteriota archaeon | reverse complement strand
AGATGACTTTCTTATCTTTAATTGTATATTGGTCGTGTCCCTCTATCATCGATTTAATTTTATATATTTTTGAATATATTATTGTTTAGGGGATCTAAATCACTTTTGAACTCGATTTTTTACAATTTAGCCTATTATTTACCAAAGCCCTTCCGTTTTGCAATCCTATATCGTATATTTCTCTTCTCTTTGTATTAATAGGAAAAAAAGGGCGTAAGGATGCGAAGTTTAAAACAACGTGTCCTAAGTGTGAGAAAGCTATTATCTCAAATTGTGTTGAAATTAACTATCTAAACTTTTTAAGATCAACTTGTTACATATTTATAGGATGTATTAGTTAATTTGTATTAAAGAAAGATGTGTAAACATCACGTGGGGGGATACATAAAACAAAAATAATTTTTCCAGAAATGAATTATTACTTTCTATTCTAATGAGCTTATTGTTCTTTAGTTTTCATACCTTGAATAAGATATTTTTGGATCAGTTGACATCTATTCAAAATTCAAGTTATTCAATTTCCAGCTTTTGCATTAAAAGGGTCTTAAAACCAGCAAAAGTATCTCAAAAGCGGATAATTAAAACTCTTCAGAGATATTTTTAGGCTTATAATAATTTACTAATTTTCATTGTTTCATTCCGATATTTGAAAAAATGAAAAAATGAAATTTGAAAGCAAATTCATAAAGACGTGAAAAACTCATGAGACGTGAGATAAACCTCAAAAGGAAATTGAAGTCAAGGTAAATGAAAATGAGACCGGAAAAGGTTGCTCTCATTTTAAGAAGCTCATTATTGAAATGACTGAAAATTATCAATTATTTAACTATAATTCAAAAACTTGAATTTGGTTGTAATTAATCAATTTCAAATAAGAACACTTTTGGGAGTGGGGAAAATGAAATACCAAAAAGTGACTATCTTCTTATTAATATGTTCTTGTATGTTAGCAAGTGTTCCGGTTGTATTTTGTGCTACGCAATCAACAATCTATGTAGCAGGAGACGGCACAGGAAAATACAATTGCGATGGAAAAGATGATCAGGTACAGATTAACCAGGCGCTTGAATATGCAGCAAAGAATCCCGGTACAAAAGTGTACCTGAAGGGACGTTTTACTTATGACATAAGGGGCTCCTGCTTAATAGGGTCAAATACGGAACTCACAGGCGACTCTACCGCTAAACTTAGATTAGCGAATCGTGTTGGATGGACAAAAGCAGCTGGGGGTACTCCGGTCATTGGTCAGAGAGGAGGCTCAGTTCATGACATAAAAATACATGGGTTCGAAATAGATGGAAATGAAGGTGCTCAATCCGGGCCTGCAGGACAGGATCTCTACAGATTAATTTCTTTCTCCGGTTCAAATAGCGCTCCTGTAAACAATATTTATGTGTACGACATGAACTTGCACGATGCAAAAGGCGAAGGATTTAGAGTCACGAATGGGAAAAATATTTATTATTATCACAACAGAGGGAGCAACTTACAGCATACCTGCGTAATGTACTCGCTGGTCAAAGGCGGAGAAATACGTGACAATATTGCGCGTCACTGTTCTTGTGCAGCTGACAGGTTAGATAGTTGTCAGGATATAACAATTAAAAATGAAGATATATCACCATATTCTGGCATCACGACGTACACAAAGGATTCACGAGGCTATGCTGTGTCAGATAATGGTGTCCAAATCGGCAATATAGCTTCTTCGGCACTTACTAAAAATATAGTTGTTAAAAACTGTAAGATTATGTCAGGGGTAGATGGAATCCATTTAGACAGTTTAAATGATGGATCAAATATCACTATCGATAGTAACGTAATACATGACTGTGGGTATGAAAACGAAAAAGTCTCACGAAATGGGGGCATAGCAATCTCTAGATGTGGTAATGGAATCACAATTCGCAAAAATACCATTTCCGGTTATTATGTTGCAGGAATAAATATTGACAGTGCAATATCGGGCGTTCACTATGTAACTATCTCAAATAATAATATCATAAATGGAAAGTCTGGTAGCGCAATAAAAAACAATGTTCCAGCAAACGTTAAAATAAAGTAAATCATAACTATATTTAGGTATTTTGTATGTTTACTTCAAGAATTGAGACGTTTATATCGATTCTTAATTACTTGAAAATACATAAGCTTTTTAGGCAAAGCTTATGTAATTTTTTAATTTTTTTATTGAGTGAAAAAATAACTAAAGATGGCTATTCTAGAGTAAAAGAATTTAATATTATAAGAGGAATCAAAAATTATGTGGATTTCTTAACTTTTTTTACTTAACTATGTCAAATCGTTTAAATACACACATGAACTTTAAAGGATTAGGGACAAATAGCTTTGAGGTAAGTATATGGATTCCATAGATATTGAGCGAGCAGAGATCTACATATCTGGAAGGGTACAGGGCGTAGGTTTCCGAAGATTCGCCAGAAATGTTGCAGGACGTCTTGGAGTTGACTGCAACCCCATAAACCTGAGAGACGGGAGAGTTTTAGTGGTCGCGGAGGGTAAACCTAAAGCTATCGAGCTTCTGATAAACGAGCTCAAGAAAGGGCCCACATTTGCGGAAGTGGATAATGTCGACGTGATCTTTACGGAAGCCTCCGGAAATGTTAATGACTTCTTAGTTATATCATGAATAATGACTTCTAGTTGGATCATGAAGGTCCTGGATTTAACGGTTATTTACAGTTTTTTTCCACCTCGTTTCTCCTCGTTTCTCCTCATTTCTCTCAGTTCTTTTTAAGCAGCTTTGCAATAATAACGAGTCCTACCAGGTTTATCATTCCTATCAGGAGATAAGCAATCCAGTTTCCTGATATTGAACTTAAAAAGCTTGAAGAGCCGGAAGTTCCGGAATTCACTTTTGAAGAACCTGCCTGTAGATTAGCATTTCCTTTTGAACCACTTTCGGATTGCACACTTTCTCGTTCTTTATGTCCTTGCTCCTGGAATTCGATAACCGAATCACTTTCGTGACTAATTTCTTTCTCCTGCTCTTCAAGGTTCTTTCCCGAATCAAGAGCTGCACGGATTTTATAAGTGCTTCCCGGCTCAAGGCCCAGGAAAAGAAATTGGTCATCGTTATTTGCGGATGCGAGTTGCTTTCCGTCCCTTATCAGTTCTGCGGATCCCTTCTCCGGGAGTATAACTTTAAGATCCGTATGGCCGGTGAGCATAATCTGTTTTCCCTTTGAAAACCTTGGCCTATCAGGGATATCCAGGATGCTGAGAAGCGTGGGAGCGAAATCTTCCTGACTGTGCTTTCCTTCAATGATTCCGCTTTTTACATCCTGAGCTTGCATGATTAACGGAACCAGCTGCGTATCTTCAACAGCAGAAAGCTTTTTGGACTGATGTCCCCCCTTGGCACCATTTTTTGAAAAAGCCATTCCATGATCTGCGGTCAGGACAAAAGCAAGGTCATTTTTCTTACATAGCTCATAAAGTGGGGAAAGATCAGCATCAAGGCATTCGATGCAGTCTACATACCCATAATTATCTCTGTGATGTCCGCTGCCGTCTACCGCCCCTAAATTGACAGTGAGTAGGTATTTTTGCCCCGGACTATTCGCAGCCATGTACCTGATAATAGCACAAGCAGTGTCAAGACCCCATCTGTCATACCCACTATATCTTTCACGCGTCTCTTTTGATTTAACATAACTGGGAGCTTTATCAGCCGCATCTTTGAGAACCTTCAAAAGCCCTTCGGGTACTGCAGGCGCTTCAGAGGTATCAGAAGAGTGATTGTACTTCTCAAGTGTGATTTTCATATCGTTTATCGAGTTATTTGCATCCCTTACAAGAACGTCTTGTTCGGCGCAGATCGACCCGAAATCTCCGTTTTCCATCACTGCAATACAGATATATCCATTCTTATGCAAAACATCGCAATACGATGCGTCTTTAAAACTTACTAGTTCGGTGTCAGCATCCGGGTTTCCGGTAATCAGGACCGAGTTCCCTCCTTCGGTAAAGGTCTGTGGAACACGGAATTCGAGGATCCGAGCGCTCTTTTCACATATCTTTGGAATATTTTCAAGCCTAGCTTTCTCTAAAGAAGTCCCATCGAGTGCGTGCGGCGTAAGTTCAGGATAAATATAAGAAGCACTAAAACCGTCCACGATTAGCACGACTGCACCTTCAGGAGTATTGACAGGATTTACCTCTACTTGGGTAAGTGCGGAGGCAGAAAATGAGGAAAGTGAGAAGATGAAAAGTAATGCAAGAGAAAATGAGGCTGAGAAAAACTTTAAGTTTCGGGTTTTGAGTGACATTGTAAATAATTTTTCGATCTACTATAAAGAATTATCTTTAATGTTGACTTGTGAAAGGTCGTTATGATCATTCTTGGGAAATATTGCTTAAATAGCTTCCCACAAGCCAGACGACTTACGAATTGGGCATATATAGATAGGTCACTGACAAAAAAAGGAAGTGCCAGCGATAATAATTATAGTAACGTTTACAATGATGATACTAGCAACTCAAAGGGCCTGATCTGAATATGTACTCAGACATACAGATCTAATGTGACTTTTATACCGTGTTAACTTTGACTTTTCGGATAGGCTCTACAATAGTTTTGGGGGAATAAGTGAGAAAACTCTGAAAACGGCAAAAAAATAAAAATTCTAAATCTCAAAATTCACTAATTCGGATTTATAATATTTATAAATATGATTTTGAATTTACAGCAAACATGCAACACTACCAAAAGGGGCAGTGTGTCGAGAGTTCTGTAAATTTTCACCGATAAGATTCATGGCTACCAAACATTAAAAAGTAGGCTCTTCGCTGTTTTATGTGGGTAAATTATATTCAGCTCCAAAATGTTGAAGTTGCAAGTATAAGATATAAAAACAGTTATTGTTGAAAATCACATTCAAGCATGATGTTTTTCAATTCAATCCTACTACTTTCGAACTAAGCAATTTTTTTCGGCCCATACAAAACAGCGAAGATCCAAAAAGCCATTTTCGACTTATTTGTAAGTTATTTGCCCTAAAAATAAGCTGAAAACCAGAGAAATAGCTACCTTTTATACGAAAAGGTTGTAGTAAAATTGGGTAAAATCTTAACCTTCATGTCCAGAGACCTTCTGCAGTAAATTTGATTTAAATCTTCTGACATAGTCCAGTGGAAATATGGAATTCCTCGGGAGTTTCATTGAGTGTTACTGCAGGAGGTCT
>JAUPKV010000246.1 GCA_030837265.1 Methanobacteriota archaeon | reverse complement strand
GTCCTATGCATGCATTCGACTATTTCCCTATCTATTCCCCTGGGAACTATTCCAAGCTCGGTCCAGATTTTTAATCTGGGCTCCGGGACCCGCCGCATATAATGAAGAGAGCCTTCCTGCTTCCCAAACTCAAGAAGGAGCGAATCTGCAAGTTCGGATCCTACTTTCCCAAGGCTTTTTCCCTCGGTAGGGATTCCGTATTCAGCAGCTAGAGATAGTATCTTTGCTTCGTCTTTTATCCTGTAACTTCCGGCTTTTCCATCACTCATCTTTTTAAAAGTAAGCACGGCGTCCCTGGCATGATCTGAGTGAGCTGCCGCACCTGCTGCAATCGTCCTCAGGAGATTTCTTGCAACTATGATGTCTGCCGTAGCTCCACAAATCCCCTTATTGGCCCCTTCTCCGAAAGGATCTATCCTGCAGGGGCCCATATTACAATTCCGGCAGCAAATCCCAAGTTGGCCGAAACTACACTGAGGCAACTGTTTTTCGTATCTATCCCAGGCAGTTTCTATACCCTGTTGTTCAGCTTTCAGAAGCATGGTCTGGCTGGCAGGGTCACTACTTCTCTCATATGCTTTTTGTATTATCTGATTGTCTGAATCAGCGCTTTTATCATCTATTTGCTGTTCCATTTCGTTTCCCACATTTTGCTTTTTTACCTTAAGAACTAATTGAATTAGGCAGCCTATGTTTTGAGGGGTGAGTCCAAAAACCAATTGTCATTAAATATCAATCCAAATTTAGAAAGGGACACAAGGAATTGTAAAATACATGAATTCCAGGTAGGAAATTATATACCTCGCCGTTTATTCTTCATGTCCCAGTAAACTAAATCTACGGTTAATCTTTACTAAAAAATGTTTTTTGCATCCAATCGTATTGGTGCTATTGCCGTTACATAATATTCTATAATAAGAAAGTTAAAAAAGATTGCTATAATCATCAATAATGTTGCATCGTATTTTTATCCTGTAATGAATGAGAAATTTGTCCGATAACGTTGAAGGTATCCGGAATATATAGATTACTTAAAATAGTATTATGGATTCAATATCGTAAAATAATGAGTTCAGGTCAAATCAGGAGAAAGGAGAAAGTCAGAGTTATATACTATGTCTATCCTTAAAAAGGAAGTTCTTCATCTGCTTTATCTTAAGGAGACATTGACGGTGAATCTAAATGAAAAAAAATCTTATGGATATTCTGGCCTGCCCCGTATGTAAGGGCGATCTTATTTTAAATATTGTAGAAGAGAGTGAGGAAGAGATTATTTCCGGAACCCTCTACTGCTCCGTATGTAACGAACATTATCCGATAGATGAGGGTATTCCTAATTTGCTTCCTCCTGACCTTAGAAACTGATTTGAGGGTTAAACTTGCAGCAGACATTCCAGAACGTTATTATCAATCGGCAGGAAATAAACTCAATTGAATTCGAGGCTGAGAGTGTTGAGATCCCTCTTTCTCCAGGTGGAGAACTGACTTTTGAGATCATGATTACAAACCACGGGTCTCCAGCCCATGTCCATCTTTCGGTAAGTGATGAATTAAAAGGTCAGATCACTTTTTTACGGGATAACCCGTATGTGCTTCAAAAAGAATTCATTTCTGCAGTTGCACGGATCCCTCAAGAAGGCAGGGTACTTACCAAAGGACAAATCTTTATTACAGTAGGTTACGGCTCAAAAAAGAGAGGTTTTCCGGTACAATTGGGAAAAGTTGAGTCAAAGCCTCAAAATCACACAGATGATGAGATTTATAACAGAGTGGATCAGGAAGAATCGACTCAAATACCCGGGCCTGTACAACCTATAAAGAGAGATTCTCGCCTCCAATCAGGAAGTAAAAACGGACTTAACTGGCTGTCATCTTCTGCTTTTAAAGGCTTTACCGGAGGTTTTTTTACTTCCCGGGGAAAAACGACCCAGGTAAATATCGGAAAGAGTGAAAGACTCCCTTTGACTATAGCTTTTGGAGGTTTTTTACTACTTGTGTTCTTGTTCTTCCTCTACTTTATTCTGCCGGAAAGCTTACAATTTGAAGTAAGCTTCCCTCAATCCCTTTTGTTTTCAATTCTTTTTGTTACTTCTTTCATATACATATTGTTAAAAATTAGTGAGTAATACTGACTCGTTAAGAAATCTCTCTGGAAATTTATTTTTTTATTTTATGTGTTTTTCCTCTTTATATCCAGAGAGTGCTTTTTATACCATGAGGATATTGGTATTGTGTTCGTACAAAAGATTAGTGACAGATTCCATTAATATTATTAAGCTGATATCTAGAGGTATTCAATCAGATAAGTTTTGTCTTGAAACATTATATTACAATTGAATCCTCAGGTAAAACATCTGTTAAAAAATTGTCGAGGGAGCTAACCCATGAAATATATCATAGTCACCGGTGGGGTGATGAGCGGGCTTGGGAAAGGCATCACCATCGCATCCATCGGCAGGAACCTTAAAAATAAAGGATATAAAGTTACTGCTATCAAGATAGATCCTTACATCAATATTGATGCAGGCACCATGAGCCCTTACCAGCATGGAGAGGTTTTTGTGCTTAAAGACGGAGGTGAAGTTGACCTGGATCTCGGGAATTATGAGCGTTTTCTTGATACTGAACTTACCCGGGAGCACAATTTAACCACCGGAAAAATTTACCAGGAAGTAATTGCCAAAGAGAGAAGAGGCGACTATCTCGGAAAAACAGTGCAGATTATCCCCCATGTTACTAACGAAATCAAGAACAGAATAAGAAAGGTTGCAGCTCGGAGTGGAGCTGACATTTGCCTTGTAGAAATCGGCGGGACTGTGGGGGACATTGAGAGCATGCCCTTCCTTGAGGCTGTCCGTCAGATGCACAGGGAAGAGCCTCCTGAAAACATTGTGTTTATCCATGTAACTCTGGTCATGGAAGACCTCCAGGGAGAACAGAAGACTAAGCCATCACAGCATTCTGTAAAAGAACTAAGAGCTCTTGGTCTGAGTCCTGAAGTAATTGTCGCAAGGTCTAAGATTCCTCTTCAGGAAGGAGCTAAGGAAAAAATTGCCCTTTTCTGTGACGTGCCTCAGGAGCTTGTTATCAGTGCCTCTGACGCCAACGATATTTACGAAGTACCTATTTCAATTGAGGAGCAGGGACTGACCACCCAGCTGATGAAGCACCTGAAACTTGAGTCCTCTATCGAAAACGGAGGATGGAAAGACATGGTTGCAAGAATGAAATCCAATGCAGAGATTGTCAGACTGGCGATTGTTGGTAAATATACCAACCTTGAGGACTCTTACCTGAGCATTCTTGAAGCGGTCAAGCACGGAGGTATAGATAACGGGTGCCGCGTTGAAGTCAACATGGTTGAAGCCGGAGATCTCGAAGAAGACCCGAATGCTGTCCAACAATTAGCACAATTTGAAGGAATCCTTATCCCTGGTGGTTTTGGCGGGCGCGGGACCGAAGGTAAGATGCTGGCAATTAAATTCGCCAGAGAAAACGATATTCCATTCCTTGGAATCTGCCTTGGAATGCAACTTGCAGTCATTGAGTTTGCAAGAAATGTGGCAAACCTGAAAAAAGCAAACAGTACGGAGTTTGACGAAGACACTCCCTATCCGGTAATTGACATCCTTCCGGAGCAAACAGGTGTTTGTGATATGGGAGGCACGATGCGCCTTGGAGACTATGAAGCTCTTCTCAAAGAGGGGTCCATAGCCGCAAAGCTCTACGGAACCAACTATATTGTTGAGCGCCACCGCCACAGATATGAGGTAAATCCGGAGTTTGTGGAAAAGATGGAATCCTTTGGCATTGTCTTCTCAGGCAAAAACAAAAACAGAATGGAAATTGCTGAGATCCCTGGTAAACGATTCTTTTTCGGTTCCCAGTTCCACCCGGAATTCAAGTCAAGACCAGGCAGGCCTTCCCCTCCGTTTAACGGACTTGTCAAGGCTATGTGTAAATATAAGAAAGAGAAAGAAGGACAGTAAGCTCTTATTGCTTACATTGTAACTATTCTCTCTTTTTCCTCTTGCGGAAACTGATAAATACTGTTAAAGCTGAAAATATGGATCACAAGATATCTATTGAGGCACTCATTTCAGTATTGCTCAGAAGATACTTATATCAAGATCTATGAAGGTATGCAACATGGCAATGTCTAAAAAGGATATGGATAAGAAAAAGAGCGCTAAGAAAGAAAAGATGCAAGAACTGGAAAAGCTAGCTTCCGCTGGCAGCAAAGACGCAAAGAAAAAACTTGATAAGGAAAAGAAGAAAAAATAATTCCCATTATTAATTTTCTTTTTTATCATGTGGGAAGATCGGTTATAATTATCCTGATCTGATCCAATTTTTTAATAATATCTACTTTTTGATTTTTTATCTTTATACAACTAATTTTTAGCCACCATATCTTTGACTTTATTTTTATTATGTATGATAAACATATGAAGCTTCATGATCTCACTTTTCAGCCATTAAACTATCACAGTGTGAGTGTATAAAAACAAGTTGTAGTCGCGTTTGATTTATATCAACAAAACATCAATCGGTTATTAATGGACAACCAACACATACGAAAATCATAAATGAAAGCTGGCAAGGTCAGAAGACCTGGCCAAGATCAAATTGATACAAGTTAAGCTGTTAGAGGTTCATTCGATTGTGCTTTGAAAGTCTGTGGATTCTTTTGTTCAATAAAATTTCCATACATATTTGCGATAAATATCGACTGCGTGAAGTACAAAGCTGGTATACCAATAAGTATTATCGAAAGAATTAAAAAGATCATCGAAAGTACTAGTTGCTTCAGGAATGCCACTATGTAATCCCCGAAATTATCCTTGACAACTTTCAATATATCGAACTCAAATAACGATTCAATTGTCTGTTTTCTGAAAAAGTTGACAATCAAAATAGGAGCTATAAACATCTCAAGTAGCAAGAATACTGTTCCAAGATTTGTATTGATATAAGAAGTGATTAGGAACAAAATTATACTTGCAACTATAAACGGGATAGCTTTTAAAAACATAATGATCCCGAGTTTAAGGTCCTCTATAATGTCGAGTTTTACGGGTTCTTCATATCTACCCTCGATAAACTCATTAACTAGCCTTACTACATAACCCCATATTGTAAGCGGTCCCAAAATCGGGATAATCAACAAGAGTGCATATAAAAGTCTTATTGGATTTTTAAATGGATACTTAAATGCATCCGACAAACTTAAAGTTTCTATAATTATCACCGAATTTTATATGGGTTTAAAAGTATTTAATACTTATTAAATATAATACGGATGTTTTTTTTAAATTTGGTGCCTTAATAATGGATTTCAAAAATGCTTTAGGATCAATTCCAACTTTAAATTTTTCTTCATACACCTGAAAATCAAGTGAAATCCAGCTTCTATGAAGTAATCTTACTTTAATAACGAGTTTTTATAGATAAATATGCCATATTAAATGATAATTCTTGGAAACAGACTATTGAATCTTACTTTGAGTTTGATCTACTGAACGTTGTTAAAATAATCTAGGGGATTACATTATAATGATAATAAAACAGTATGTAGCTACAATTGTCTTTTTAATCCTCTCGTTTATAATTATAGGTATACCGGGCATTATCTTCACAAGCTCGATATTCGTTGCAAACTTCTATGGAAATTATGTTGAAAAAGAACACACCCATGCTTTTGGGGCACAATCAGGAAGTCCATTAACAATTTAAACCGAAAAATTATTATTGGTCGGGTTTTCCCTGACTGAAATTTTTTTCCGAATCTTTCTTGTCAAACATTTTTTTTATATTATATCCCTGAGACATATTAATAAATAAACAGCTTGTTTTTTATTTAAGAGATCTTTATCCACTTTTTTAGGTTAAATAACCGTACGTTTTCTAAGAAACACTAATATTTCTGAAATTACTAATCATATATTTTTTCCGTCAATTTTTTCTTTCTAATGAGATGCCTAAACTTACTAAACCCCAATTCTCCTAAATAAGCCCTATTCCTCCTTCTTTACATCAGTTTTCTCACGTCGTGTAATTCTTATTCCATACTCTTATATACTTATACATACTTATCCATACTACACATTCTTGCAGGTCTAGACATGGCAAATGTTAAAAAAATATCAATATCAATACCGGAGAAGCTAAAGCGCGAACTCGACGCATATAATGAAGCTAACCCATACAAAAAAATTAACCTTAGTCAGATCGCGCAGCATGCCTTAAACAACGAATTACAAAAACGAAAAGCAATAGAGGTAAACCAATATGAGTTTCTTAAACAGAATCGAAACGACGATAAGCTCGAAGATTAACAGCCTTCTTAATCGGATCGAAGACCCCCGCGAAACACTTGATTATTCATATGAGAAACAGTTAGAATTGTTACAGCAAACAAAAAAAGGTATCGTAGAAGTAACAACCTCGAAGAAGAGGTTACAGTTACAAAAAGCGAAGCTCTCCCAGGATATCGAAAAATATGACTCACAAGCTAAAGCATCGGTAGAAGCAAACCGCGAAGATTTAGCCCGAGAAGCTTTAGAGAGAAAACAGGCAGCAAACCAGCAGATTACAAACCTTGACACCCAGATATCAGACCTCGAAGCTCAGGAAACAAAGCTAATCGAAGCGGAGAAGAAATTGAGCACACAGGTCGAGATTTTCCGGAGTAAGAAAGAATCGATAAAAGCCCAGTATACCGCAGCCCAAGCCCAGGTTAAGGTAAGTGAATCCATGACCGGTATATCTAAAGAAATGTCTGATGTCGGTAACGCGATTGAGCGGGCAGAGAACAAAACCGAAGAAATGAAAGCCAGGGCAGCAGCGATAGATGAACTAACGGATGCGGGAACTCTTGAGGATCTGACCGGAGAGAAAAAGGACGACATTGATAGAGAGCTGGCAAAGATCAGTAAACAGAACAATGTAGAAAGCGAACTCGTGAGACTTAAAGCTGAAATGGGTAAGGAATAACCCACTCACTAATCTTTTTTTGCATCTTATTAGAGCTTTTAATCGGTGTTCGATTTGGCAGATATTTACTCGTATCCTCGATACAGATCACCCCGAATTCAAGCCATAATGCGGTTCGTATGGGGTAAATCAAATATAGTTCACTGATAGGTACTTACGCCCTAACTTCAATAGGTCTTTGAAATTCCATGTTACTTGTTGTAATGACAAGGTTAATATTAGAATTAAAAATAAAACATCTACGGAAGCTTGCAGGATTACGATAAAAGCGAGAATAAAAGGATTATTTATATTCAATCTATTATATAATTATTTAATTAAAACCCTGGGGACATGCCCTGAAAAATAGATCATTTTGTATGCCCGTAAGAGATCATTAAAGTTCTTAATTTAGGCTCAGACATGATCACTTAAAACCGCTGGAAATTAATTCTTCGAGCCATTCAAGAGTATCTTTCGTTGACTTTAAAAATCTCTCAATATCTTCACCAGTTACTAATATCAATATTTTTTCCGCACTTCCTATCCGACTTTGTTCAAAAGTACAGCCTCCTTCGAAACCGTTTACAGAGGCAAAAATCCTTACCCTTACAAGATTTTGGTGATCTACCAGATCTGTATAAAAGGCTTTTACTTTAATATTAAATTACTGTTTTTGGTTTTGAACGTCTTTTCTGCTAGAATATTCTGTCCTAATTTCATTAGTCTGCACTATCTCGAAAGTGACATATTTGCTGTAACAGACGAAGACTTTACAGAACCCTTAAACGCAATCCATATAATTTAAATCTGTTTAAAAAAAATCTGAACTGAATGAACTTATTAAATGTTTCATTATTTTTCAAAACTCTCAACTCAACCAGAAAAATCAAAAACCTCTTAAAAAAAGCGTGTTCTGTTCGTGGTTTAATCGTCGTTTCGGGATATCTCACCAAAGAGATACACCTCTCCTAGAGGTTCACGAGTGATAGACAATAGCGTTTTTCAATTTATAATTTTTCAATTTTCAAGTATTGGTTTTGGTGTATATATTGTAATAAATAAACATCACCTATACTTGGATAAATAATGCACCAAAAATGATTATTATAAAATGGTGTACAATTCGAGTGACCCTCAAAAATGTTAGTTCCTTACTTTTGTATAGTGGTGAATAGACAACGTTTTTAATTTCAAGGTTT
>JAUPKV010000245.1 GCA_030837265.1 Methanobacteriota archaeon | reverse complement strand
CCAAAATACACTCACAAACCTGCACCTTTAAATCTGTCCATTGATCAATGAATTTTTTCTTTCATTAATGGATTCGTTTTGGAATCGGTGCACTAGATGGTTTCGATGAAATGGCGCGCCAAGTAGATTATCAAACAGTTGTCGATAATTTTTGGGAACTGGCTAAATTAGTTGAAGAGAATAGTAAAGTAATACTCACAAGTCGAAATGAATACTTTAGATGGGCTGAAGAATCTGAGAAAATATTTGGTGGAAAAGAATTCGGAAGAAGTACCTTAGTTTTGGCTCCTCCAAAATTTGAGGTACTCTACTTAAAACAATTAACCGACGACCAAATACGTCAAGTTATAATTAAGAAAAAAGGACATGAACAAGGAGCTGTCATTGCAGAGCGTGTATTAAATAAAGAAAATTTGGTAGCGATGGCAAGAAAACCTGTACTAGTACTGCGATTCCGAAGTATGTCCACAAAACTTGACTATTGAATCTATTTACTGATCCTGAATTTCCCCTTTAATAAGGAATTTATTTTGGAATCGAAGCACTAGCTTCAAGAGGCTGAAAACAAATACGTAAAAAGATGTCATGCCATTCAGTTCAAATTATTAGGGATTAGTTATTTCGGAGGAATTCTACAAAGCCAAATCTTCATTTTCACATTGTTTTTCCAGGATAACAGCAATAAGGGTTCTCAAACTTGGAATCTGTTGTGAAATAACATGCTCCTCTGCATCCACCCCTACAAATGGCTCCTTTATCGCAATCTTTACAACTGCCTGTCAACATACTAATATCAAAGGTTCTGTTATAAGCAAAGTTTCCCTCTTTAAACCAGATTTCGGATAAGGACTCTTTACGCAAATTGCCTTCAATAAATTCATCCGAATAGAGGGATTCGCAACCCTTAATATTACCTATACTATCTATTCCAACAACTCTCAAGCCCGCCTGACATCCTGACCATGCACAGATCGTCCCAGGCCTGTTTCTTAAATATAATTCGTTTTCATCGAAATATCCGATGTCATCTCCTGCATAGATCCTTATCTTTTGTTCATTACGCTTTTCTCGAATAAACTTGGTAATCATGGGCACCTTTGCAGGGTTCAGAAGAACATCCTTTTTGTCGGCCATGTTCCCCATTGGAGTAACGATTTGAATCTGCCAGATCTTTACACCTCTCTCCACAAGTAGATCATACATTGGCCATAAATCTTCAAAGTTGCTATCAACAAGACTGGTTACAACAGCCAGAGGGATTTCTTCTTTGTTAAGTGTATCAAAGGCTTTCATTACTTTTTCAAAAGAATTACTTACGTTTCTCATATTATTATGATTTTCTTCCATTCCGTCCAGAGAAATTCCCACATTTGCTAATCTTGCATATTTAATCTGGGCAATTTGTTCATCCCCCAGCAAAAAACCATTGGTAATAAGATTAACGTCAAGACCACTATCAGATAACTTTCTGGCTATATTTTCCCATCCTCTGTACAGAAAAATTTCTCCTCCAATAAAAGTTGTCTGCTTGCACCCGAGATTTACCAGTTGTTCGGCTACATCAAGACATTCATCAACAGTGAGTTCGTTTTCTCTTGCTTTGCCTGCCATAGAACCACAGTGTTTGCATTTCATATTGCATTTCAGTGTAAGCTCCCAAACGCAGAATTCAGGCATGTATTTACTTGCATTCATCTGTATTACCCCATATTATATGGCAATCCGATCAAAGATTGTGTAATGAATTTGAGTCTTCAATATGCTTCATCAATTTATCAAAAAATGAGGTTTGAGGATGGAGTCCTCATAGGCGTTTTTCCTCAGTCCAAAATATTTATTATTCAGGTAATACTCCATAAGGTGGTATTATCCCATACAGAGGTACTACTCCGCAAAAAGCACTAGATTCATTTTTTAGTTCTACAAAATCGCATGTTACTCCTGCTTCATCTCTTAATTCTCTCATTTGCCAGTCTGTAAGATACATTCTTTTATACTCTACTGGGTGATCAGCAAGAAAACCATATCTCATTCTTTTTGCTTTTTCTATTGGCACTTCCCATCTATCACATTCCATCCCCAAGAAGTCCTTTATCACTCTTCTTTGCCAATTCGTGAGATATAAAATTACTACATTTTTGCCATCACGTATCAATCATATCAACCCAGATTCTTTGCTTATTTTAGTTGGTTTATTTTTATTTTGTAGAAATTCCATATTTCACAAAGGGACTTTCTTTTTCCAGCTCTACAAAATCACATGTAATTCCTGCTTCATCTCTTAATTCCCTCATTTGCCAGTCTGTAAGATACATTTTTTTATACTCTGTTAGTTTATGAGTAACAACTGCATACAGATTTATCGGTATAAATGCTTCTGATTCTCTTTGTCCTTCTATTGGCACTTCCCAGTAATCACAATCCGCTCCTAAGAAATCCTTTATCATTCTTTTTTGCCAATCTTCAAGATACAAAATTACTACATTTTTATCATCGATTAACATTTATTGTCACTCCTAATGTTTTGTCGATATCAGAATTCATTTTAGATTATTTGGGAGACACACGGTACTTTGGAATGATTTCTTTTGTGAGTTCTACAAAATCACATGTTATACCTGCTTCGTCTCTCAGTTCTCTCATTTGCCAACCAGTGAGATACATTCTTTTAAATTTTGAGGAAGGAAAAGGAGACCCATACTTCATATTATCTGCTTCCTCTACTGGAAATTCCCATATATCACATTCCACTCCCAAGAAGTCCTTTATCATTCTTCTTTGCCAATTTTCGAGATATAAAATTACTACATTTTTGCCATCAACTAGCATTTATTACCACTCCAAATGTTTAGTCGATATCATGATTTATTTCACATTCATTTGTATTCGATTAAGGAATCTGTTAACCTTAAAATGACTGCTGCAATCATCTATCCATCTCGATTTACATTTATAGGTTTACAGAAACAGCAACGAAAAATAACACACTTCTTATCGATCGTATCTTAACCGAATCAAATGATTTCACATTTATTTGGGAGGCACCCCGTACCTGTGCATGAGTTTAATATCTTTTCGGAGTTCTATAAAATCACATGTTGTTCCTGCTTCATCTCTCAATTCTCTCATTTGCCAGTCCGTAAGATACATTTTTTTAGACTCAGATTCAGGAAAAGGAGATCTATACAGAAGATTATCTGCCTCTTCTATTGGTATATCCCATCTATCACATTCCACTCCCAGGAAATCCTTTATCATTCTTTTTTGCCAATCTTCGAGATACAAAACTACTACATTTAGCATCATTATTTTCACCACACATTTAAATTGGATAACGTTTTGAGTTTCAAGAGAACTATATAAATATTTTATTTCGTGTTATTCCCTTTTTCATTTTTGTAAATCTATAATTCAGTTTAACCTCCCTCAAATATTTACTATTTTAAATATTTTGTATTGCTTTTCCTGATATTGAGTTAATAATGAAAATGGCATTTTTCATGAAATAGCACATTTGTACAGGATATGAAGAGATTTTGATGTTTATTGGGAGGTTGCTAACTCTCTCACCATTCTTTTGGAAATTGCCTTACAGTAGACGATTTCAAGTGTTTTTTTCAGGTGATAGAATTAAGATATGTGTCCCTATATAAAATACTTTGCAACATCGTAAATTTTATAAAACAGCTGAACATATTTACGCTACAATAGAAATTATTTGAACAAATCAATTACATAAAAACAGATAAATCAATTAAATTGGATACTAAGATCTGGATATGTGACTTCTATTTCTCCTGAGGTTTTATCCAGAGAAATAAACTTCTTTTTTCAGGTGGAATACCTGAGATCATATGATTATCATTTTCAAGATTCCTTTTTACACCTAACTTCAGAGAAGTTAGTAAGGGAAATAAGGAACAGAAAAAACGCAATCATTTGTAAGCTGAAAACTCAATATCATGAAAACATCAACTACTCTATATTATATGCGGAAGATTCGCAATTTATTACTTAGTCTTTTTCACATACATGAATGTTCCAAACACTGCTGCAAGCGCCCAGAAAGAGCTTATGAAAGGAGCGCTTTTTGATTCCGGGGTAGAATTGGAATTTCCTTCCTGCTGACCTGCTGTTCCTGTATTATCTGACATTTCTGTATCGTTTGTCTTGTTAGCGGTTTGATTAATTGTACTCAGCAACTCATCCAGAGTAGTAGTTTCATCAGGTGTTATAACTTTTCTATCATCAGTTAATGTATACTTGCCCCGGTGAAAATCCGTAACTATGAAATGTTCAGGACCAAAATCCTTTGTATACGGATTATCATCCTTACTCAGATAGATCAAAACCTTTTCACCAATTTTGAAGCTTGGATCAGCGTCCGTAGACATGCCAACCCTTCCAATTGTTCCACCAGTAATTCTCACAATAACCTCTTTGGACGATGATTGATTTTTGAGGTATTCATCAACACTTACAACGATATCAGTATAAATGATGTTTTCGTGGCTGAGGTCAGTAATTTCTTTATCCGGTTGTTTTCCGTCTATGGTATTCCATTTGGGTGGAAGTATTTCTTTAACTGTACCTATTACAATCGTGTCTGAGTAGTCTCTTAACTCCTCATGGGTGTATGGTATAAAATCTATATTCATATCAATGCTGATAGGTTCCTCTCCATTGTTTTCGAGTTTGATGCTACCGTTTGAAGGATTGGAGAGCGCTGAAACATTTAATATCAGTAAAGAAATAATCCCAACCAAAAAAATTCCATATTTAGTAATATTTCTCATGGTACCGCTTCCAGAGTAGGGAGTTAAGTTTGATTTTTTGTGCTACTGGCTTCATAGCTCAACTACATAAGTTCTTCACATAAGACGCTGGCAGAATATAAAATACATTTTAACTTTTTTATTTGTATACTTATCCACTTAAAACGAGAATTTCTAAAAACAATTTTACAAATATTAAAACAGGTGCAATGACCGTCTCTTATACAAGTGCCAGGACCGGCACCACGTCACCTGCTCATTAAATAATATATGGAAGCTAGCT
>JAUPKV010000027.1 GCA_030837265.1 Methanobacteriota archaeon | reverse complement strand
TTAGCGAATTTCATCAAGATTCAGATAGAGAAGGAAGAAATAAATACGAAATAATAAGGTGTGTTTGCGCTGGCGCACCCGGCTGCAAGGAGGTTGTCCGACAATTCAATTTTATGTAAAAAACGTTAAAAAAAAGGTATACAAAGCCTTTAAATCGAAAACGAAGGAATTCAATTAAAACTGGTAGTAATTGTCGGACAGCCTGCAAGCTGGTGGGGTATTTGACTGGAAATTAACCAGAAAAATTAAAAAAACTCACATTTCTTTTTGAAATTATTTGCTTCTTATTTTACTTATTTCTGTGACGATTTCAGAATGTTCATTATTTAAGTTTAAGGCTTCCTCGTTTGCAGTTTATTCTTTTGCTTTTATTATCTTGATTGTTAGTTGTTCTAATTGGACATTTGTGTCAGTTATTAGTTTGTTGATTATTGCTATTACTTGACTAAATTTATCTGCTTCGAGTAGTAACTTTTTACTTATTGCTTTTGTTTTCAGTTCTTCCATTTCTTTTACTGCTCTCTGATTCTTGATTACGTTTTTGTATCTATAATCTATATTTCTATTATGGAAAACTTTACCGAAAATAAGAGAAAAAAAGGAAGACCTAAAAAAATACTTGACAACGGTGAAAATTTCGATGAGTGGATGCTAAATGCGGGATTATCGAAAGATGAAAAAAGTGAGAGTTGGAAGATTAATACTTATTATACGGCTGTGGCGCAGGGAGCGTTAGCAGATGAAAACGGTAATCATTCGGTTGATGGAGAGTTTAATTTCATCATAGCTGTGAATAATCTTGAAATTGTATGTTATAAGAGTACTATTCTTCTTGAATTAGGAAGACTAGAGGATGAGGAAATGATAAAAGGTGTTGCTAGGGTAATATGTCAAAATAAACTTAGTACTGATGAAGCAATAACTTACATAAGGCAATTCAGGAGTAAACAAAAACCTGCCGGTGATACAGAAAAGCTCGCTCTATCAATTGGAAAAGCCATAGATGAGTACAAATTTAAACATTTAAATGTAGATAACGAAATGATCCGAGCTTCGCTAAATCTTTTATTACGTGTATTTCCCAAAACATAATTCACCATAACTTCCAAAAAGGCTTTTTTGCTCCTGGTGCTTCAATTGCCTTTTGATTGATCAAAGTCTGCATCTGTAGCATGTAACATTATGGATGGGTTTGATGCTCACTTCATCATACATGAAACCGAAGTCATGAAGAGCTGATCCTTGAGAACCTATAGCTTTGGTTTTTCAAAAAGAGCAGGGTACTTTTCTTTTAATGAGATATAGTCACAATTTTAAATAATGCGACATTTCATGTGTAAATGTATGTTTTTCCAAAAATTATTCCATTCATTCTTTTAATTAATTAATATTCTTTTAACTACCAGTAATACGGGATTTTCTTTTCCTATAAAATAGCTCATGGAACATACACTGTGTCGGTCACTGCAGATGGATATAACGGTAGCGTAGTTATAATCTTTTTTAATCTAAAATTTATAAAAAATAAAATCCACTTTTAGGAAAAAATGACAATATTAATGATTATCATTTATCTATTTCAGCATATCGAGATTTAGCTTCCTCGAGTATATAAATAGCTGGTTCAAGCCCTTTCCAACCAAAAACCATCACGTTTTTACCCTCCAAATTTTTATATGTTTCAAAGAAATGAGTGATTTCTTTCAATAAATGAGGAGGAACCTGTTCAATAGTTTTTATGTAATTCCATAAAGGGTCACTCTTTGGAACACAGAGAATCTTTTGATCTCTTCCTTTATCATCTGCCATGTCAAACAATGCGACAGGATATACATCCATAACACATCCCGGAAATGTAGGTTCCCAGGTTAGTACAAGGGCATCCAGGGGATCACCGTCAAGTGCTAAACTATTAGGAAAAAAACCATATTCACAAGGGTACACCATTGAAGAAAAAAGCATTCTGTCAAATTTGATTACTTTCTTTTCTTTATCGTACTCATACTTGTTCCGACTTCCTTTCGGAATTTCGATAATTACGCTTTCTACTTGTCGTTTAACCATGAAAACACTCTATCTGTTTTAAAACATAAAATGAAAGATGAATCATTTTTTTGATTTCCGTATTCTGGCCATGTTATTTTTCAGCTCAATTTCAAAGTTGTGAATATTTATTGATTGATATTTATATTCAAAGTTAGTGTCTATTTTTTTGTTTTCGATGCCAGAAGCTGACGCTGGCACATTTATCATTTTAGAGCCCATACTTTCTCCTCCACTTTGGATGAAATAATAATTCCTTATAGATTAAGTTCTCTATCATAATAAAGTTTCCTGGTTATCCATTTGAACCCCTCGTGTTTCGTTATAGCTGCAATTTCTGTCGGCCCGCCTACGATTGCAGCTCCGGGTTTGAATCTAAAATAACCTTTAGTAAGTTCGACCAGAAACTTTCCTAAATCTACTGCATCCAGAATAGGCATCGGATCAGATATTAAATCTGTTGACCACGAATTCGTAACACTTTTAATGATTCTGTGTATCTTTTCCTCTCGAATTTCGTTCTTTCTCAAAACTGATTCAAGCATTGGATCAATGCCGAATACAAGACGAACAACAGCTTCTGTTTTCCCGAACCAATTTATCCCACATTTCTCGTTATCCATCACTGGTTCGGGACCAAAACAATTATCCTTCACAATCTGAATTTTCCATGCTTCAGCCATATCGGAATTTGCCGAATAACCCGCAATAAGAAAACCCTGAACAAAATCTTGCTGCTCTGAATAATATTTCATATAAATGTCATCGAAAATAAATTCTTTAAATTTGGTAGCAATTTCTTGAATACTATATTCAGTTTTATTAATCGACCATTTATCCTGATCTTCAATTAATCCCATGACCCTTTTTCTGAAATCTTTAATTAAAGTTGCAGTTGAAGCACTTCCAATACTTCCTGCTCCCCAGGTAATTATTCCCACGGGAAGGCCTTTATATAAATTGGCTAGCTTGTCAGCGTTTTCATAAACTTTTATAACACCGTTCTTACTACTCAGCGTGGAAGCGCTATCAGTTGCTAAAACTATCCCGTCATTTACTTTTATACAGATTGCGATTGTCATAAAAAGGACTGAACTGTAAAACATAAATAATTTATTATACATGTAAACCGAAAGAAAATTTATGGGAATAAAGGCTATTTTATCAGACACTATAAATATAACTTAGAAATATTAAAAATAAAAAATAAACAAATATTTATATTATTCAGCCTAATTCTTCTTCGGATGATCAAATGATAGATGAGAGTAATGCAACTGCAAATATTATTGCTATAACTGTTGGACCCCCATTTGTTATGGACTCATACGAATATGAAATGATAGAGCTGTTTAGAAAAATAAACCTCAACCGACCTATTGCCCTTACCCTTGTTTGTCTCGCAAAAGGAAGGGAAATTTCTTCGCAACACATTGAAATAATGTCTGGCCTGAGACAACCTGAGGTCAGTCTCGCAATGCGCTATCTCCAGAAAAATAACTGGATTGAATATAGGGAAGAAAAAAAATCAAAGGGAAAGGGCAGACCAATAAAGATATACAGGCTTACAGCCCCATTAAACCATATTTTCAGTAAACTTGAAGAGGATATCTTAGCTGAAAGCAGGCAAGCACTCAAAAACATAGAACTTCTAAAGAAGATCCCAGATATTAATGATACTGAGTAGTTTTATGTATAATTCAAAGAATTTACTATTCTTTGGAAACAGATTCGAACCCTGTTAATCACTCTTTTATCCTTTTCGTTCTTTTTTCGGATTCATTTTTTACACTTATTTACTTTTTGAATAACAGAGTAACCCAAAAAGGTTTTAATTGATGTTTAAGATATTAATAAAATGTAAATAGTGAAGATATTAAAAATATTTGCACTCAACGGGCGTATTAAAGTTCAGGATATGCTTTAGAGATAAGGAAATTTATTCTGGTTTGTTTTATCTGGACCCTGAGCTTTAAATCCGCTCTATAATAATTAAACAGGAGGTTCAATTTGGGGATTAGAAGATATGCAAATTTGTTTTATTTATTTCTGGCACTCGGGCTGCTGTGTGGAATAGGTGCTGCCCTGGATTCAAATTCAGGCGACCGCATATGGGATGCAAAATCAGGTCAGAGCCTTACATACACATGGACTCCTCAGACTTACTCAGGTTTCTATTATGATCTCAATACGGGAGAAGGCTCCGAGAACCTGACAGTCCAGCTTGCTAACGGTAGCCGGAGTATTGACACAAACAAGCTGCTGTATGAAACCAAAGCTATTGAAACGGATTTCGGACATAAGGATTGGGGTTCGTATGATGTCATTGGGTTTATGGCAGAGCGCTATTTTGCCGGATACACCGGAAATTCCAGCTTTGAAAAAAAAGACATCAGCATGATCTCGGATGGGCAGCTCTCGAAAGTATTGATTGATACCAACGATAGAAAGTCCCTGTACACCGGTTCGTCTCTTGTCCTGGAAGAAGGTTATACTCTGAATGTTGTAGAAGTAAATGTTAACGGAGATGTTGTCCATGTACAGCTACAAAAGGACGGAAAAGTACTGGAAGACGGATTCATATCTTCGAAAAATGACTACGTTTACAGCACGAATCTCGGGAGTACGGAGGATGTTCCGATAGTTGCGGCCCATATTTCTCAGATCTTCCACGGTACAGAGTCTGATGCAGTAATTATCGAGGGAATTTTCCAGATCTCCGACCAATATGTCAAAGTTAGCAATGGAGAGAATTTCGGAGAAATGGAAGTAAGTTCAATTTCCGACTCCGGCATTGCAATGAAAAATGGGGATTCTATTTCTCTCAGCAAAGGAAGTACCGTTAACATAATGGGCAAACTCAATTTCATCGTAGCTGATGCCGATACTCTCCGCTTTGCTCCTATAGTAAATATGTCGGAACCAGGCACATACGAGTTGAGGGGAACTGTCCATGATGAGAAACTCAATACAACCGTCTGGACACCTTTTAACTTTGAAGGTTTTTACTACAACATTGATGAAAACATTTCTACCGAAAGCCTTGCCATTCAAAAGCTTAACAGCAGGAATATTGACAGTGATATGCTTGTTTATTCCACAAAACCCGCGCTTGTGAAATTTAACCACGACGGTTGGGGAAGCTATGGAGTACTGGGCTTTATGGCAGAGAAGTATTTTGCAGGATATCCGGCAAACACATTCGAAAATTCAAATAGTATAAGCGTACTTTCAAACAACATCCTCTCAAAGGTACTGATCGATGAAGATGACAAAAAATCGCTAGTCTCAGGTTCTTCCCTGCTCCTTGAAGAAGGATATGTTCTGAATGTTGTAGAGGTAAACACCAATGGGAATGTTGTCCATGTACAGCTTCAAAAGGACGGGAAAGTAATTGATGACGGTTTTATATCTTCAAACAGTGACTATGTTTATAAAACCAAACTTGGAGGCACGGATAGTATTCCGTTGATAGCAGTCCATTTAGCCCAGATCTTCCGGGGCACAGAGATGGACGCAGTCTTTGTCCAGGGAATTTTCCAGGTATCGGCAAATTACCTTAAGCTTTCCGGAGGAGACTCTTTTGGTAAAATGGAAATAAGTTCGATTTCCGACTCAGGAATTACACTGAAAAACAAGGACTCTATTTCCTTAACAAAGGATAGCGTTATCGACCTGATGGGCAATGTTAGTTTCAAGGTTGCCGATTCTTCGGTCCTGCGTTTCTATCCTTTTGTCAATTATGAGAGCTCTGCAGGCGATCAGCTGGAAGTTGAGATACCCAATACTCTTGTAATTGGCAAAGCAACACAGATTCGTGTTACAGCAAGGAATGTTTCAGTTAGTGCGGTAAACCTCCTGTTAGACGGAAAGGGCATAGGATATACCGGAGACGACGGCAAGCTCAATTATACTCCGGATAAAGCGGGCAGCCTCAAAATTTCTGCTGCAAAAGCAGGTTATGTTTCCGGAAACAAGAGCGTGGATGTTGTAGGCCAGGGTGTCCTGAAACTACAGATTTCAGCATCTCCTACGGAAGTCAAAGAGGGTGACCAGATAAAGATAAAAGTTGCAGACTCCGTGGAAAATAAGTCTGTTGCCGGAGCAGATGTCTTTTTCGGAGGAAAGAAGATTGATCAACAGACAGATTCTAACGGTATCGTATCCTACTGGGTAACTGCACCCGGAACCTATATGATAAACGCTACAAAAGCAGGCTATGAGGAAGGAAAGACCTCCATTGAAGTTGCTGAGAAAGCAGCATTAACATTTTCCAATATCACTGTAGCGCCTGCGTCAGTTGAGACGGGAAAAGCAGTCAAAATCAGTGTGGATGCTAAAAATAACGGGAACTCTGCAGTGGAATCAAAAGTCGAACTGCTGGTTAATAATAAATCAGTCGATTCCAAAAACGTGAACCTGGATGCTGGAAAGAGCACGGTTGTCGAATTCTCCCATTCGGAGAATCAGACAGGAACGTATACTGTTGGAGTAGGGAACGTGAGCAGAACCTATACTGTTACTAAAAAATCTCCCTTCTTCAGCGGGATAGCAACTCTAGGAATACTCGCTACAGCATTCGTACTGCTTCGGAAAAGAAGGAGCTGATAGATCGGTTTGAACTGCAAACAGAATATGGCTCTTGCCAAGGAGGAACCGGAATTTTCAATAATCTCCTGTTCTTTCTTCTCTTTTCTTCTTTTATTTTAAAAACAGGCAAGAAATAATACCAAATAAAATGACATGGATACTATGCTGGAATTTTTAAATTCGTTCATCTCTTTTATTTATGATTACGGTTACTTGAATCTCTTCATTATGAGTTTTCTTTCCTCAACAGTTTTACCCATGGGATCGGAAGCGTTAGTAGTAGCACTTGTTAACAAAGGTTTCAGTCCTTTTAATGTTATTATGGTGGCAACGGCAGGCAATTTTCTGGGATCATGTTTAACTTATTATATCGGATTGAAGGGAAGACCATTACTAGAGAAATATTTTTCTCCTTCTCCGGAACAGCTTGCGAAAAGTGAAAAACTCTTTAAAAAATACGGTATTTATACCCTTCTTTTCACCTGGGTGCCAGGAATAGGAGATATAATTACAATGGTTGCCGGGTTAATGCATCTTTCTTTCAAACATTTTTCCATCATGGTTTTTATTGGCAAATTCGGGCGCTACTTTTCAGTTGTTTATCTGACAATCTTTTTAAGTAATTGAGGCTGTACCCTTTCTGTCTTTATTCCAGATCCAAAAATCCCTGAATGATTATTTTAATATTGTTAAAAGATTTTTTATCGTTTTATAATCTCATAATTCTCTTATTTTTGCTGTATTAATTGCTGATTAATCCAATATATATTGTATTTGTTCCATGAATTATAGTATTAAAGATGTTTTCACGTGACCTAACTATGTGTCATCTAAGATATCAAGGAAGTGTGACAACATGAGACAGGATCTGTATCAAAAAATTATTGAGAATTATATTGATGCCTATAATAGTTTTGATGTCGACAGAATGCTATCGGATATGCATGATGATGTAAAATTTGAAAACATTTCAAACGGAGAAGTCAATTTAGTAACAAATGGGCGCACAGAGCTCAGAGACCAGGCAGAGCAAGCAAAGCAACTCTTTAAAGAAAAGCCGATAGCGCTATTGAATTGAAAGGTAATTCGATTTTCAGATTTAAAGATAATAAAATAATTGAATTAAAAGATATTAGCTAAAAATAAAAATATAAAAAACAAATCTTAATAAAATTGCGTTCAATTTGTTATCGTGGACTAAGCCATGTTATTAAAGTTTGCTTGTTTTACTCTTGCTTCTGTTCAATTTTTGCATATTTTTAACCTTCCAATTAATTTAATTAGACCACATGTACTTGTTTTTCTTTACCGTAACCTTTATGTATGGAAGAACGCAATTTAACTTGACTTAATCCTGATAATATTTACTTGATATTCCTTACGGTGATCCCATGCATATTATGGAAGGTTTTTTACCAAGCCCGTGGTGGCAGGCCTGGTTTGCAGTATCAATTCCAGTGATAGTGTACGGCATGTATAAAATTAATCGGCTGGTAAATGAAAAACGTGAAATACTCCCTCTGTTAGCTGTCGCCGGTGCATTTATTTTTGTGCTATCCTCCTTGAAATTACCTTCGGTAACGGGAAGTTGTTCTCATCCCACAGGAACCGGTATAGCTGCAATTATGTTCGGGCCGGCGATTACCGCAGTGCTCTCGGTAATCGTACTTATGTTCCAGGCTCTTTTCCTTGCCCACGGAGGGTTGACGACTCTTGGAGCAAATGTCTTCTCAATGGGCATCATTGGTCCTTTAGTATCCTATTTAATTTATAAAGCCGGGACGAAAGCCAAAATTAACTTTTATTTTGTTGTATTTCTAGCTGCAACTCTCGGAGACTGGGCTACTTACATTATGACTTCTACTCAACTTGCAATTGCTTTTCCAGCTGGAGGAGTACTTACCTATGGAGCTTTCCTCAGTTCATTCCAGTCATTTGCTGCAATCTTTGCTTTTACTCAGGTGCCTCTGGCAATCGTAGAAGGCTCAGTCAGTGCCCTGCTCTTTAAGTATGTGGTTGAAGTAAAAAGTGACATCCTTGTGGAAATGAAAGTGCTGGAAGATTCTGTTGTCCGCAAGCTGAGGGGGCTTTCTACTTGAGCAAGAAACTGGAACTAATCGTACTTGCCATCCTGCTGATTTTTGCAGCTCAGTTTATTTACATCTCTTATACCACACATGCTGAATATGGTGGAGCTGACGACAAACCTGAAGGTGTTATTGAGCAAATTACAAACGGGACTTACAAGCCCATTGCACAACCCATTTGGGAACCTCCAAGCTCGGAAATTGAAAGCTTACTCTTTGCCCTGCAAGCAGCCATAGGCGCAGGGGTTATCGGATACTTCCTCGGGTATTACAGAGCAAAAAAAAACTATGAAAAATAATGCTCTACCAGGGAAAATGAGTCTGAAGAATAATAATACATAATTTTTTCTTCTACTTTTTAATACAATCTATATCTGCAGGTTTCCTAATGAGTAATATTCTTGACGATTATGCCTTGATGAGCCCTCTCAGGCACCGAAATAACTGGCTGAAACTGGCAATTGTCTTTTTCGGGCTGCTAGTAGGAGTTTCATCCTCATCTCCCATAACTCCTTTTTTCATTGCCCTCTGTATGAGTCTTGCATCAGTTACCTTCGGCAAAACCCCTGTAAACATGTACGTGAAGCTTCTTCTCGTTCCGGCAACCTTTGCAATTACCGGTGTATTAATCATTGCATTCTCATCCGGATCGGGACAGGAATTATTATCCTTCAAACTCCTGGGATATCCTTTTTCAATGAAGGCAGACGGGCTCGAACTTTCTCTCCTGGTGCTCTCACGGTCCTTAAGCGGGATGTGCTGCCTTTACTTCCTTGCACTGACAACCCCTATGATAGAACTCTTTGCAGTGCTCAAGGCTACACGATTGCCAGAATCTTTTATAGAACTCACCATGCTAATTTATCGATATATATTCGTCTTTCTTGACATGGCCCTTTCCATCAAGTATGCTCAGACAGTAAGGTTAGGATACTCAAACCTGAGACGTTCCATAAATTCAATGAGCATGCTCGGAGGTTCACTTTTTATAAGAACCTGGGAACAAGGAGATAAGCTGTTTCTGGCCATGAATTCAAGGTGTTATGCTGGAAAAATGGCTTTATTCGAAGTTCACAGGCCTGTGAGACCAGTAGAATTGATGCTCACGTTTGTTTATTTCCTTACCACTCTTGCACTTTTTTATTTTACGAAAAACATATCCATAGTTTGAGGTAACGATCATGATTATTCTTGAGACCAGGGACCTTAAGTATATCTACCCGGATGGGACTGAGGCTATAAAGGACCTTAATATCGAAATAAAAAAAGGGAAAAAAGTCGCCTTTGTAGGACAAAATGGCTCCGGAAAGTCCACTCTCTTTTTACTTCTTAACGGAACTTTAAAGCCGGATGCAGGTGAAATCCTTTTTCACGGAGTCCCTATTAAATACGATTCTAAGTCCCTGAGGGAAATCCGAAGGTCCATAGGAATAGTTTTCCAAAACTCCGATGACCAGATTTTTGCTCCTACAGTATACCAGGACGTGGCCTTCGGACCGGCAAATCTTGGTTATTCAAAAGAAAGAATCGATGTCATTGTACGTCATGCCCTTGAGCATGTCGGACTTTCCGGCTTGCAGGACAAACCTCCTCATCATCTTAGCGGGGGGCAGAAAAAAAGGGTTGCAATAGCAGGGGTTATGGCAATGGAACCTGAGGTAATTATTCTTGACGAACCCCTCTCAAATCTTGATCCCGTAGGAGCTGACGAGATAATAGACCTCCTTAGCGAGTTCAATCATTTCGGAAGCACCATTATCATTTCCACTCATGACGTAGATTTAGCGTACCGCTGGTCTGACTACGTGTTCCTGATGTCGAACAGCAAACTCATTGGGCAGGGAACGCCTGCTGAGATCTTCAGAGAGCACGACCTTTTGAAAAAAGCAGGTCTCCGCCAGCCTACTACTCTTGAGATTTATCATGAAATCGAAAGGAGAGGGCTTGCTTACGGGAGAAACTCTCCCAAAACCATACCTGAGCTTGTTAACACATTAAAACCTCTGGATTTAATGTGGGTAGATGTCCCTCCAAAAGTCAAAGAAGGAGACAGCCTGAACATTGGAGTTATGTATGGGGAATTTGCAACTCAGTCTCCATACGAGGCTATTAATGCCACAGTCCTGCATATCCACCCCAATGGAAGAGCTATTGTCGAATTGAAGCGTAAAGGGATTAAAGCCGGCGGGATTTTAATTTATGACACTGATAGTTATTCCCTGGAAGAGATACAACAAATCCTGAAAGAAGGAGAGATGGTCTTTGTAGGCGCAATGGGTAAGAAAAGCAAAAACCTTGCCGAAATGGACAAAATCCACCTGGATGTTTCCTCAGGTGTCATAGATAAATCCATCCTGATGGCTCTTTGCGGAAAGCGCTGCCTTGTTCTTACTTCCGGCGGGATGGTAGACCATGCCCTGAAAAGGATCAAGGACTATGTGGAAAAAAGCGGAATAGAATTTACTGTGGGCGTGGCAAACCGGGAAGAAGGCTATAAGTGGCTTGAAGAGGCCGAAGACGACTCTGAAATCTTAAACTGTGAGTCTTTGAAATGATCGTTCTTCATCGATGCTCTGATTAAGGGGGGTTTTAGAGATGCATCACCAGGTGAAATTATATATTTTATCAAAGCTGCTTACACTGATAGGGGCTCTGAAATAAAGAATTAATTAAGCTTTATTTATCAAATAGAGAATTTTTAAGATTAAAATATTGTTTATCTCACTATTTGCCGCTATATTTATTAAAAATTAGACATAAACAGATGTTAAAGCCAACCAAACATATAAATAATAATATACAAGATATATTTATCATATGATGACTGGAAAAAAGATTCTTGTTGTAGAGGACGATGCGATTATTAAAACCCTAATTTCCAGGGCTCTCGGATCCCTCGGCCATTCCATAACCACTGCTAAAAATGGAAAAGAAGCACTTGCTAAGGCCCAGGAATCGAATTATGATATGGCTCTTCTGGACATCGGCCTTCCGGACATGCTGGGCACCGAGCTTCTAAAAAAGATAAGAAAAATAAATCATGAAATGGTCATCATCATGATAACAGGGCACCCGAGTCAAGATTCCTCGATTGAATCAATAAATAATGACGCTGATGGATATGTCGTAAAACCGATAAGAAATGACGATCTCATTTCTATAGTTGAAAAAAAACTTCGACAGCGAGAGGAAGCTAAAAGCCTTTCTAATGAAAAAGTCTCAGAATATCTGAAAAACAAACTTTCTCGACTGGCTCTGGAAAATCCCAACAACAAGTCTTGAGATTAAAACTTTTTTTGAATGACGTATATGAACTCCTTTACGAAGGAACGGGTCCTTTCTCTTTTGCGGGAAGGAGATATTGACGGCACCTCTATCCTCGAACAGGATAATGTAACCCTTGAGAATATTATTTTTTATGTTCATAGTTATAAGCTTGATGTCGACGAACAGTTCTTCCGCAAGCTTGCTAAAGAACTCGGACTCCCTTTTATGGAACGAGAAAAACTGCTGGAAAAAAGCAACCTTGTGCCCACTTTGCCATTTGACATCGTCAAAGACCAATTGATCATTCTTATGCAGATAACGCCGGAATCCGTAGTGATTGCAACTGCAAACCCTTTCAACACCCGGCTACTGGAACAAATTGAGCTGATTTTTCAGCTGAAGGTCGAGGTACATGTCGCTTCAAGCCAGTCAATAGAAGATGCAACTGAAAGCGGTTACCGGGAAATCCATAAATACCAGGCCTTAAAAGAACTCATTGACCGTAACCCCGATGAAAGCGCTTATCGTGTCCTCTACAAGTGGCAGCAAAAAATGCTTCTTGTAATCTTTTTTCTGGGATACGCCCTCTTCTTTTCGGACGGCATCTTCGCGCTGGTTGTGGTATTCACATTAATTAATTTATTCTATTTCATCTTCAATCCGGTTAAGTTTTACATCTCTCTACAGGGCTTCATTAGAGGCGAGAATTATCTTTCTATCACTGAAGAGGAAATCCGGAAACTGGATGAGAGCACTCTGCCTGTATACACTATCTTAATCCCACTTTATAAGGAAGCTCAGATGCTTCCCAATATCCTTCAGAACATGTCACGACTGGACTATCCCCGGGACCGTCTGGATGTCAAGATCCTGTTAGAAGAAGTGGACACCGAGACCGTGGAAGAAGCCAGACGTCTCGGCCTCTTTGGGAACCCTCATGCAGTTATTGAGCCAATGTCTATCGATGAGTATCGCGAATTCCTGAAAATCTTTGAGCCGGTAGTAGTTCCCAATGCCGATATCCGCACCAAGCCGCGTGCATGCAACCATGGGCTCCTGCGGGCAAAAGGGGAGCTCTGTGTTGTCTTTGACGCTGAAGATGTCCCGGATCCCGACCAGCTTAAAAAGGCCGTTATCCTTTTTCGAAAGATCGGCGAGGAATATGCCTGTATCCAGGCCCGGCTAAGCTATTACAATCCGGATGATAACATACTCACCCGCTGGTTCACTATTGAATATTCCTACTGGTTTGACTTTTACCTCGAAGGCCTGTATCTTGTAGGATGCCCTGTCCCACTCGGAGGGACAAGCAATCATTTCCGGACAAAACTGCTCAAACAGGTAGGTGCCTGGGACCCTTATAATGTCACAGAGGATGCTGACCTGGGCATCAGGATCTCACGCCGTAAGCTGAAGGTATGCACAATGGATTCGTATACTTATGAAGAGGCAAATGGGCATCTGTTTAGCTGGATAAAGCAGCGTTCACGCTGGAACAAAGGTCACGTCCAGACTTATTTTCTGCATATGCGTAAGCCTCGGGAATTACTTGAAGAGCTTGGCTGGAAGCAGTTTCTTCTCTTTCAAGTTGCCTTTGGCGGAAACGTGCTCTTGCCGCTCATCAACCCGATTATGTGGATCATCACTTTACTGACGTTGATGGCTCCAGACCTGATTAGTTTCGACGTAGCTTTTCCGGTTGTGATAATGTGCATCATTAACACGTTCATCAGTAACACGGTCTATATAGGGATACATATGATTGCCTGCATTAGAAAAAAGATATACCGAGAGATACCTTACGTACTGGTCATCCCGATCTACTGGGTCCTCCTCAGCATCGGCGCCTGGAGAGGATTGTTCCAGCTCCTGACAAAACCTTTCTTCTGGGAAAAAACAGTGCATGGGACTAATAAAAATTTCAAACGGGCAGTAACCTCATCGGCGGGAATCGGAGATAAGGTAAGTGAGGGCACTTCTGCAGGATGAGATAGGAGGGTGCAAATGATGGAAAACAGCCAGAATAGAATAAAAGAAGTCAGCTTTGTGATTATTTCAGCCTTACGAGACCATTATACAGTCCTAATTATGCTTATCACCGCAGCAGGTTTCTTTTTTCGTTTCTCCAGACTTTCCACGACCCCTCTGACCTCTGATGAGATGAATAGTGTATCTCTCTCCAGTCTTTCAATTACTCAGATCTGGACCAGTATAGATAAAGGGTCTATCTTCAACCCTCCTCTGTATTATTGGATCCAGCATTTCTTTCTAATGCCCGGAAAAACAGAGT